>JAIEIQ010000182.1 GCA_029065305.1 Oscillospiraceae bacterium | reverse complement strand
GACCCCGTGGCCCCCGCCCGGGTGGTCAACGACTTCGCCAAGAAGATCGACGGCCGCTTCGAGATCAAGGGCGGCTTCATGGACGGCAAGGCCATGCCCCTGGACGAGATTATGGCCCTGGCCAACATCCCCCCTCTGCCCGTGCTCCAGGCCCAGGTTCTGGGCACCATGCTGGCCCCCATTTCCGGCCTGGCCTGCGTGCTCAAGCAGATCGCCGAGAAGCAGGGCGCGCCCGCCGAGGCTCCTGCCGAGGAGGCCCCCGCCGCCGAGTAAGCGGCCCCCGCATCCCCAAAACATCTATTTTTACTGAAAAATTATTAGGAGGTACCTAACAATGGCTAGTGAGAAAGTCACCGCTATGATCGAGGAAGTAAAGGCCCTGACCGTTCTGGAGCTGAGCGAGCTGGTTCACGCTCTGGAGGAGGAGTTCGGCGTTTCCGCCGCCGCCATGGCCGCTCCCGCCGCCGGCGCTGCCGCCCCCGCCGCCGAGGAGAAGACCGAGTTTGACGTGGTTCTAGCCGGCTTCGACGCCGCCGCCAAGATCAAGGTCATCAAGGTTGTCCGTGAGATCACCGGCCTGGGCCTGGCTGAGGCCAAGGCTGTGGTCGAGGGCACTCCCAAGACCCTGAAGGAGGGCCTGGGCAAGGACGAGGCCGAGGAGATGAAGAAGAAGGTCGAGGAGGCCGGCGGCAAGGTCGAGCTGAAGTAAGCACGCCTCGATTCCGCTCTCATAAACCGAAAAAGGACCTGCGGCAGGGTGAGCTCTGCCGCAGGTCCTTTTTGCTATTCCAGCTTTCCGGCCTCCCGGGCCAGCTCCCGGAGAAGCCGGTTTTTTTCGTTCATGGGCCCGAAGCTCTCCAGCGGGCACAGCACCCGTTTACAGCGGTCCATCACCGCCCGCGCCCGCCGGAAGGCCTCCTCCCCGACGCTCCGGAAGGGCTTCTCCGAGACGACCTCCGCCGCCAGGGCCCGGGCCACCGGGAACTCCACGTCGTTCTCCCCCAGCACCCCGGCGGCAAAGGGCGCCCCCTGCCGCTGGAGGCGGCGGTAGACCGGGATCCCCGCCCCGCCTCCGCCGATGACAAAGACCTCCGGGTCCCCCGCCGCCCGCTCCAGCTCCAGGGAGCCGAAGAGGGCGTTGTAGCTGCCCCGGGCCGCGCCGTAGAGGTCCATTATGTAGTCGGAGGTGAAGATCTCCTCCGTGGGGCCCTGGCGGGCGATCTCGTCCCCGCGGACACAGACCACCCAGTCGCTGATCTTCTGGGCCAGATCCAGCTCGTGTAGGCTCATGAGCACCGCCAGCCGCCGCTGGCGGACCATGTCCTTGAGAATGGCCAGCAGCTCCAGCTTGTGCCGGATGTCCAGGAAGCTGGTGGGCTCGTCCAGCACCAGCACCTCCGGCTCCTGGCACAGGGCCCGGGCCAGCAGCACCCGCTGGCGCTGGCCGTCGCTGACGCAGGAAAAATCCTGGTCCGCCAGATCGGCGGCGTGGACCAGCGCCAGGCACTGCTCCACCTTCTCCCGGTCCTCCCGGGTCAAAATGCCCAGCCGCCCGGTGTAGGGGTAGCGCCCGGTGGCCGCCACGTCGAAGCAGGTCATGAGCTCCGGCCGGACATGGGCCGTCATGAGCACGCTCAGCTGCCGGGAGATCTCCCGGTCGGTGAGCCGCGCCATGTCCCGCCCGTTCAGGCACACCGCGCCCCCCACCAGCTCCAGCTGGCGGATGACGCTCTTGAGAATCGTGGATTTTCCCGCCCCGTTGGGGCCGATGAGGGTCATAATCTCCCCCCGGCGGAGGGTCAGCTCTATGCCGTGGATGAGCGCCCTGCCGCCGTAGCCCACGGAGAGGTCCCGGGCCTGTAGACGGATGCCGCTCATGCCGCGCCTCCTCTCCCGCCCCGCCGGGCGGCCATCAGATACAGCACCACCGGCGCGCCGAACACGGCGGTCACGGTGCTGATGGACATATCCCGGGGGGCGAAGGCGGTCCGGGCGATGAGGTCGCAGCCCAGGCAGAAGGCCGCGCCCCCCAGAAAGCAGGCCGGGATAATCACCACGGGCTTGGCCGTGCGGAAGAGGCCCTTGATAAGGTGCGGCGCGGCGATGCCCACGAAGGAGATGGGCCCGGCGAAGGCCGTCACGCAGGCGGACAGCACGCTGGAGAGCAGAATCAGCTCCACCCGGAAGCGCTTGATGTCAACCCCCATGTTCTGGGCGTAGACCTCCCCCATCTGGTAGGCCCCGATGGGCTTGGAGAGGAGGAACGTCAGCCCCAGGGACACCCCCACCACCACAACCATCAGCCGCACGTTCTCCCAGCTGGTGCCGGAGAAGCTGCCCAGGGACCAGTTGCGGAGGTTGACGATGTTGCTGTCGTCGGCGAAGGTGACGACGAAGTCGGTAACGGCGGAGCAGATATAGCCGATCATCACCCCGCTGACCACCAGCATACTCATCTGCCGCACCCGCCGGGACAGCAGCAGAATAAACCCCATGGAGACCATGGAGCCGATAAACGCCGCGACAATCAGGGCCGCGGAGCTGATGACGATCCCCCGGCTGAGAAAGCCCACCATCACCAGGGAGACGGTCAGCTTGGCCCCCGAGGAGATGCCCAGCACAAAGGGCCCAGCGATGGGGTTGGCGAAAAAGGTCTGGAGCAGAAAGCCGGACACGCTCAAGGCCCCGCCCAAAACAGCGGCGGCCAGCACCCGGGGCAGGCGGATGCCCCAGATGATGCCGGCCTCGTCCCGGGGGCCCAGCAGGGCGGCGAGGAGCTCCCCGGAGGTGAAGTCCACGCTCCCGGCGGTGACGTTCCACACCAGCAGCGCCAGCACCAGCGCGGCCAGCAGAATAAAGCAGAGGCAGTACCGCCTCGTGAGGTTTTTCATGGGCGCGTCTCTCCTGTCAGGTCAGCTTGCGGAGATAGGTCAGAGCCCCGTCCGCCGGGTCCTCCTCCGACACAACGGTGTGGATATCCATGATGATATCCCCCACGGCCTGGGACTCCTGGAACATGCTCTTGCCGGTACACCAGACGTTTCCGGTCTGGACCGCCTTAAAATCCGCCAGCGGGGCGCTCTTCGCCACCAGCTGCTCGATGGTGTCCAAATCCGCCTCGATGGTGCTGTTGTAGATGAGCACATCCGCGTCCCTGGCGGTGTCGTAGAAGGTCTCCATCTGGATATTGATGGTGGACAGGGCATTTTCGTTCTCCGCCAGGCCCTGGAACACATAGACACCCCCGGCCAGCTCGATGGCCTTGGCGATGTAGTCCCCGCTCTTGCGGACGGTGACGGAGCCGTTGGAGGTGACGGAGAAGAAGGCCACGGTTTTCCCCGTGCTCTCCTGCTCCAGGACGGGCTCCAGCCGCTCCATCTGCCGGTCGAAGTAGGCCTCCGCCTCCTCCAGCCGCCCGGTGAGCACGCCGTAGAGCTTAATCCACTCCATCCGGCCCAGGGGGTGGCGCTCATAACTGGAGCGCTCCACCAGCACCGGGACCCCCAGCCGCTCCAGCTGCTCCTTGACCTCCGGGTTGTGGTAGATCATGGTGGACTCCAGGGCCAGATCGCAGTTTTTCGACACAATGAGCTCGTAGTCCGGGGCGCTGTACTTCCCGGCGTAGACCATCCGCCCGTCCTCCATGGCCTGCCGGGCCTCGGGGAGATACCAGCCGTCGGCCTGGGTGCCGGAGAGGGTAATAGCGTCCATGGCTTCCAGCTGCCGGAAGCAGTCCATGGCGGCGGTGGCCTGTAAGTAGATGTTCTCCAGAGGCTGGCGGAGGATCGTCACATCCTCGGGGATCTCCGCTGGGGGCTGGCTCAGCTGGGGCACCAGCAGGTAGGTCTCCTGGTCAATGGAGATCCTGGCATAGCCCTCTGGGGAAAAGTCCACAGCAAAGCTCTGGGCGTAGTCCAGCTCCAAGTTCCCGCTCCAGTCCAGCTCGCTCCAGAGAGGGATCTGCTCATTCTCCGGCACCTGGGCTTCCGGAGCCCGGGCCGGTTCCCTCCGGGCGCAGGCGCACAGGACAAAAGCCAGCAGGACAATCAGAATTTTCCAATGCTTCATGGGGATTTCCTCACTGCTTTTGTAATGTCGCGGAATCAAAATACAGCGTGTATTCCACCTCGTGGGGCTCGCTCATGGCTACAGTGTCCGCGATAACATCCAGCTTTACATCAAAGGCGGAGACGGGAATCTCAAAGGCGGAATTGCTCCCCGGCTCGCTGATAAGCTCGTACCTCTCCCCGTCCACCTTCATGTAGTCGAAATTGGGACTGCTCCAGACCAGGGTGGCCCAGAACTGCCCGTTCTCACAGCGCAGGGCGGCGGGGGACGCCACACTGGCCCGGCCCGTGCCGCCCTCCAGGGTCACGGCGGCGGTGTAGGCTCCGTCCTCGGGGACAGTCTCCTCGGGCTCCGGTGCTGGCTCAATCTCGGGCGCGGGCGCCTGCTCCTCCGGCTCCGGCGGATCCAAAACAGGCTCTTCCGGGGGGATCTCTACCGGCTCGCCGGGCTCCTCCTCTTCAACAGGGGGCTCTTCCGCCGGAACAGTCTCCTCCGGCGGCTCCCCCTTGGAGGGCAGGGGCCCGGGA
>JAIEIQ010000181.1 GCA_029065305.1 Oscillospiraceae bacterium | reverse complement strand
CCCTTGCGCAGCACCTCCGTCACCGACGCCTCCTGCCGCTGGATGCGTTGGCTTCCCAGACCCCGGACAAACCGCAGGCCCTCCAGCAGCCCCGCCGCTCCGTGGACATTGTGGGTCCCGGCCTCCAGCCGGTCCGGCAGGAAATCCGGCATCTCCTGCTGGCGGGAGAGGGAGCCGGTGCCGCCCTCCAGGAGGGGCTTGGGCAGAAAGCCCTCCCCGCACAGCAGCAGGCCCGTACCCTGGGGGCCGTAGAGGCCCTTATGTCCCGGCATGGCGGCGAAGGCCGCGCCCCATTTCCCCAGATCCACCGGCAGAATCCCCGCCGACTGGGAGGCGTCCACAATCAGCGGCACACCCTTCTCCCGGCAGAGGGCGGCAATGCCGTCTATGGGCAGCTCATAGCCAAAGACATTGGACACATGGGTGCAGACCACCGCCGCCGCCTTGCCGTCCGCCAGGGCCCGGCGGAAGCCCTCTGTCATCTGCTCCCGGTCAAAGAGCCTGCCGTTGACCACCCGCACCGATACGTCCCCGATGGCCTCCAGGGGCCGGGTGACGGCGTTGTGCTCATAGCCGGAGATGACCACCGTGTCCCCCGGGGAGACCAGGCTCTTGATGGCCAGGTTCAGCCCGTGGGTGGCGTTCGTGGTGAGGATGACGTTCTCCGGCGTGGAGACGCCGAAAAACGCCGCCGCCTCCGTCCGCAGTCCCAGCATCAGTTCCGCCGCCGCCCTAGCCGCAGGGTGGTCTCCCCGGCCGGGGGTGGTCATGGTGCTGATCGCCTTCGCCACCGCCGCGGGCACGGAGGCCGGCTTCTGCAAGGTCGTGGCCGCGCTGTCAAAATAGATCATAAGCTCCTCCTGCTGCCGGAACGGGCCGGGCTCTCGCCCGGCCCGTTCTGGCAATACGTTATATAATCACTTCGCTGTAGGCTCCGCCGTCAAAGTAGAAAATCTTGGACGGCCACAGCCCGCCCTCCCGCAGCTGCTCCAGCGCGGCGGACAGACGGTCCGCGCTCACGCGCACGGCATAGCCGCAGCTCCGGTCTGTCAGGCCCATGGGCGGACGGAAGAACCGGGCGGTAATTCCCGCCCGCTCCAGAACGCCGCTCATGCGCTGGGCGTGGGTAATGGAGCGGCTCAGCAAGAGATAGTATGGCAATGCAACCGCCTCCCCAAGACATCCTATGCCCTCCTGCGGAGAAATGTACCTGCCGGGGCGCGAAAAAACCGGCGGGACACGCGCCCCGCCGGCTGAAGCCTACACCTCCCGGTTGTAGACCTGCTTGATATCCTCCCTGCCCCGCCAGATGAAAAAGTACATCGCCGCCACAGTGACGGCGGACATCCCCAGGATGACCCGCCGCTCCGGAAAGACCTCCCCCAGAGCCCCCGCCAGCAGGGACCCGGCAATGGCCCCCAGGGAGGCCAGCGTCTGAAACACGCCGTTGAACCGGCCCCGCATGGCGTCGGGAACATAGGTCTGGGTGGCCGCTGTGCGGATGGTATACGAGGTCACGCCCAGTCCCCCGTTGATAAAAAACAGAGCCGCCATTACAGGCACCGGCGTGTACAGCACCACCGCCATGAGAACGGTAGTGGCGATATAGACCAGCAGGGCGGTGTCAAATCTCCGCTCCTTGGGAATGCGGATTTTGTACTGGACAAAGCCCCCCAGGACGCGGCCCGCCACATCGAAGTTGGTGACAACGCTGTAGAGCGTCACCGCCGCCACCGGCCACGCCGCGAAGAGCGTGGCGTTATTCCGGAAAAACGGAAGCTTCAGGCTGTCCGCCCCGCAGGAGAAGCTGACGGCGGTGAAGTACAGCACAATCATCAGCAGACCCTTCTCCCGGCGTATGTAGTCGATTCCCTCCCGGAAATCCCGGCGGAATTGGACTATGGGGCTTGGTCCGGCGGGAGGCCGGCCCATATGGCTCTCCCGGCAGCGGATGGTCCGCTCGAAGCAGGCGGCGATGAAAAAGCTGGCCGCGTTGACCGCGAACAGGGGCGCGGCGCTACCAAACCAGACATAGAGCACCGCCGCCAGCGGCGCGGTCATGGAGGCCAGTTCGTACATTACGCTGTATACAGAATACGCCTTCCCCGAATTTCCCTCTGTAATGAGATTGGGGTAAAAGCTCTCGTACGCCACCACATAGACACTCTCCACCGTTCCGATGAGCAGGCTTCCCCCCAGCAGCACCGGATAGCTGAACCATCCGCCCCGCACCAGCAGAAATAACAGCAAATAGATCCCGGCGGAGAGAAAATCCAGCGTATAGATCACCTTTTTCCGGCTCACCCGGTCCAAATAGGTTCCCGCCAAGACAGGGAAAATCAACTGCGGCACCTGGAAGCCCACAATGAAGAGCGCGTAGAGAAAGGTGGAGCCGGTATACTCCAGCACCACCAGCCCCAGCGCGAAGCTGGAGAGTGTACTGCCCACCATGGAGATAAAGCTGCCAACCGTTATCACCGTAAAGTCGTAGGTCCACAGCTTGTTTTTTGATTCCTTCAAGTTATCCCTTCTTTTCTTGATGTTTCACACCTTTCCTGAAAATATTATCCTATTACGGCGGCCCGGGCCGGAACCGCTCCTCCTCCACCAGGACCTCCACGCTCCCGGCGGAGAGCTCTGTCACGGCGGTCCGGAACCCGGCTGTGTCCTCCGCAGGGAGGAGCACCGTCAGCAGAACGTCGGAGCCGAAGTCCGCGCTCTCCACTGTCCCGCCGCTCCTTTCCACCAGCAGCCGCATCCGCTCATACAGCGGGTACGGGCACGGCACCGCCAGCACCGCCCACAGCCGCATCCGGCTGACGCCCGCTGCGTCCAGGGCCAGCTTGGCCGTGCCGCCGTAGGCTCTGGTCAGGCCCCCGGCCCCCAGCAAAATGCCCCCGAAGTAGCGGGTCACGACGCAGACTGCGTTGGAAACCTCCTCCTTCAGAAAGACGTTCAGCATGGGCTGGCCCGCCGTGCCCTGGGGCTCGCCGTCGTCGCCGTAGCGCAGGACGTTTCCCTCCCGCAGGACGCAGCACCAGCAGTGGTGCCGGGCGTCGTGGTACTTCCTCCGGACCTCCTCCAGATGGGCGCGGGCCTCGGCCTCCGTCTCCACCCGCCAGACCTGTCCAATGAAGCGGGAGCGCTTCTCTGTCAGCTCCGCCTCACCGTATCCGGCGGGCACCAGATAGCTATCCACGGCTCCCCTCCTCCCACTGCGCCCGCAGCATGAAGTAGAAGCAGGTGGGCCGGTCGGGGAAAAACTCGTCGGTAAGCTTTTCGGTAAAGGCGTAGGTGAAGCCGCACTTCTCGATAACCCGCCGGGACTGGCTGTTCTCCTGATAGTGGGTGCACCAGATCTCCCCGAAGCCCAGCTCCTCAAAGCCGCAGCGCAGCAGCTCCCGGCCCACCTCGGGCATGATCCCCCGGCCCCAGAAGCCGGGGCTGAGGGCGTAGCCAATCTCCGAGGAGGAGGCGGGCGCGTCCGCCTTGTGGGGCTGGACGAAGCCAGCGGAGCCGATGACCCGGTTCGCGGCCCGGTCCACCACCGCGAAGGTGTTGGGGGCGGAGAAAACGGTGTGGATGATCTCCAGGCTCTCCTCGACGCTCTCGTGGGGCTTCCAGCCGGCGATGGGGCCCACCCGGGGGTCCTTGGCGTAGGCGAAGAGATCCGCCGCGTCAGCCTCGGTGAAGGGGCGCAGGATGGTTCTCTCTGTCTCTAATATCATAGTGTCCTCCCAATTTACCGCTGGTCTGACCGCCCCGCCAGATAGTCCAGGGTCACGCCGAAGTGGTCGGCCAGAGCGCAGAAATAATCAAAACCCGGTTTCTGTTCTCCTGCCTCATATCTCTGGTATTGGCGCAAGGCCATCCCAACAGCTTCAGCAATTTGCGTCTGAGTCGCTCCTGTCTCAAGCCGCAATTCTTTCATGCGTTCATAGTATTTCATAAATCCCCCTTGACATGACTAATAATTCGCTGTATAATAATTTAGTGACCAAAAAGTCACATTCAGAAAGGAGAACTGTCATGAACGATTTCATGCACTGGCTCTACGCCAGCTACATCAAGCCCCAACTGGACGAGAAGGACACTTCCTCCTATGAAATGCCCCTCTCCCTGATGGACACCTGCCTGGACGAACACCTGAAAACGCAGTACAGCCGAACCATCGAATTCTACGCCAGCCACGCTTTCCTGCTGGGCCTGCGCACCGGAGCCGGCCTCGTCTACTCCTCCCAGAACTCCTTCGGCTCCACCCAGCCCTCAATATAGGGCTTGACCAGCCCAATCGCCTTGGGGTTGCACACCGCCGTCACGTCGATCGTCTCCGCATACTCCACGCTCTCCACCCGGGCCTCCCGGTAGAGCACATCCAGGAGATTTCCCTTGTCATAGGGCAGGTGTAAAGCAACTCTCCTTGTCCCCCTGTCCAGGGTCCTGTCGATGGCTCTCAGCAGCTCCGGAAGCCCCTCGCCGCTCTTGGCGGAGATGTTCACCTCGCCCTCCCCGTGGGGGCGCACGTCTCCCCAGAAGAGGTCGGACTTGTTGTACACCCGCAGACAGGGCGTCCGCTCCGCCCCCAGCTCTGCGATGAGCTTGTCCACAACCCTCGCCTGCTCCGGCCACCCCGGGTTGGAGATGTCAATGACGTGGAGCAGCAGGTCCGCGTACTCCAGCTCCTCCAGAGTGGCCTTGAAGGCGTCCACCAGCTGGTGGGGCAGCTTGCGGATGAAGCCCACCGTATCGGAGATGACCACGTCCATGGTTTCGCTGACCGTCAGCAGCCGGGAGGTGGTGTCCAGGGTGTCGAAAAGCCGGTTGTTGGCGGGGATGTCCGCCCCGGTGAGGGCGTTGAGAAGGGTGGACTTCCCGGCGTTGGTATAGCCCACGATAGCCACCACGGGGATCTCATTTTTCATCCGCCGCTGGCGCTGGGTGCCCCGGACCCGCCGGACCTCCTCCAGCTCCTCCTTGAGCTTGTCGATCTTCCGGTGGATGTGGCGGCGGTCGGTTTCCAGCTGGGTTTCGCCGGGGCCCTTGGAGCCGATGGGTCCCTTGCCGCTGGTGCCCGCCTGGCGCTCCAGGTGGGTCCACATGCCCGTCAGCCGGGGCAGCAGGTACTGGTACTGGGCCAGCTCCACCTGGAGGCGGCCCTCCCGGGTCCGGGCCCGCTGGGCGAAGATGTCCAGAATCAGGGCGCTCCGGTCCAGCACCTGGACCCCCAGATCCTCCGTCAGGGCCCGCATCTGGGAGGGGGACAGGTCGTTGTCGAAGATGACCATGGTGGCCTCCTCGTTTTTCACCAGCGCCTTGATCTCCGCCACCTTGCCCTCGCCGATAAAGGTCCGGGGCTCCGGGGACGCACGGTTCTGGAGGACGGAGGCGGCTACCTCGCCCCCGGCGGTCTCCACCAGGGCCTCCAGCTCCGCCATAGTCTCCTCGTCAGCGTTTTCGGCGGCGTCCAGCCGGGGGCTGGAGAGGCCGGCGATGACTGCCCGATCCCAGGGCTTTTGCAGATCCTCTGTCGTTGTAATTGTCTGTTCTCTCATAGTACCTCGTTTTTTATCAAATTTGCTTATCTTAGTATATCCGAAAGGCGGAAGCTTTGCAACTGTTTATTCGTCGATGAGCGATTTGCTCCAGTCCAGCAGCCGCCGGGAATCCGCCTCCAGCGCCTCCGCCTGGCACAGCAGGAGCTCCCGTTCTGCTGTTTCCACGGCCTCCAGAAGAT
>JAIEIQ010000180.1 GCA_029065305.1 Oscillospiraceae bacterium | reverse complement strand
CCGTGTCATAGTCCAGGTACACCCCTGCCGAGGCAATGCCGTCATGAACACTCCAGTCCCCGGCCTGCCGGTCCGCGTGGCAGACCACGATCTTCTCCGGCCTCATCCCGGCGGCAAAACAGATCGCCAGGGCCTCCGATGCGCACTCCCCCCGCTCCGTGTGGAGCATCAGCGGCACGCCGGTGTCCGCCGCCGCCCGGGCCGCCGCCCGCAGCAGCACCTCGTACCGCCCTGACGGGCCCTGGGCCGGGATTGCCGCCTTCACCAGCCCCGCCCGGATGGGCAGGACCTTCTCCGGCCTCCGGACCGGGTCCGGCTCCCAGGGCAGGAGGCCGTCCTCCAGCTCGCCCCGGTAGAGCTTGTAGAGCCCCTCCCCGTCCAGCTGGTGGACCCAGCAGTCCGGCCGGTAGAAGCCCAGCAGATGGTAGCCCGTGGAGGCGATCACCACCACGCCGCTCTCCCGGCTCAGCCGCTCCAGCGCCGCGCCGTCCCGGCCCGCCGCCACCGGCTGGGCGTCCGCCAGGGACGCGCCCCCAGCCTCCCGGTAGGCCCGCAGCTCCGCCAGGGATCGATCAAAATCGTCGAACCGGAGGGCCGGATTCCCCTCCGCCGCAGGGGTGTGGCGGAGAAAAATGTGCTCATGGATCTGGCAGTGGCCCAGCGCCTCCGGGCTTATGCTCCCGCCCACGCTCTGTACCAGCGCCATCGCGTCACCTCCATTACTTTATAACGTCACTTTATTCCAATGTTACGACATTATAGGGCAAAGCAGAACCCGGTCGGACCGGGTCCCGGCGGGAATACCCCTCAATAGGACGCAGAGCCGGGGTCCTGCGCCCCGCGGGGCTCCTTGTGGAGCTCTACGCGGAACAAGCTTTGGTCCCCGCGGTACCGGGCGCAAGAGTATTCGATTGTCCTCCCCTCCCGGTTCCGCCCGATGGAGATAAAGTAGTGGACGGGCTGTCCCCGCTTCATATTCAGAATCTTCACATCCTCGGCGGTGGCCAGACGGGCCTCACAGATACGGGTGATATGGGTTACGTCCGTCTCCACCCGGCCCGAGAGCACCTGATAGAGGGATTCGTTGGTAAAATCGTGGTCCAGGACAAAGCTGCACGGCTCATAGGGCAGATAGGTCTCCACCCGCACGATGGGCTCCCCGTCGGCACAGCGCCGCCGGTAGAGATAGATGGACTTCTCCCCCGCGGGCACCCCCAGCTTGACCGCCAGCTCCACAGGCAGCTCCACCACCTTGAGCTCCAGCACCTGGGTGCTGGGGCTCCGCCCGCCGCTGCGGACATCCTCGTCAAAGGACTGGATGGACTGGATAAATCCCTGGCTGATCTTGGGCCGGGCCACGAAGGTGCCCTTGCTCTTGATCCGGTAGAGCCGCTCCTTCCGCACCAGATCCGCGATGGCCTGCCGCACCGTGGTGCGGCTGATGTCGAAGATCTGGCTCAGCTCCTTCTCCGTGGGGATCATGCCGCCCACGGGGTAGGTTCCGTTCTCAATCTCCTCCATGATCAGCTTCTCCAGCTGAAAATACAGGGGGATCGGCGTGTTCTTGTCCAAAGCTTTTTCCTGAAGCATGGGCATTCTCCTCTCCGTTGGGCGTAATGAAGCAAAAAGCACTATGTTGTAACATTCGCCTTATTTTAGTATACATCCGTCCAATTTGCAAGGGTCTCCCGGCCTTTTCTCCGAAAACGCCAAAAACGCTCCCAGGAAACTGGTAGATTTCACGGGAAATCCGGCGCTACAGGATCTGTCCGAACTCCACCTTCTCCCCGTTGGGGCCCAGGATGTTGAAAAACCGCACCCCCTTGTCCCAGAAGGGCAGGAACTGGATTTCACTCTCCAGCGGCTGGTATCCGGCAGCGCGGACCGCCTCCCAGGCTGCGTCCACGTCCGTTACATCCAGACAGATGTGGTCGATGGCCCCGGCCTTCCCTGCCGCCTGGCCGTTCTCGTAGCTCTCCACGCACACGCTGCCCAGCCGCAGGAAGCAGACCCGCTCCCCGTTGTTTACCGTCTCGTGGGCGATCTCGAAGCCCAGGGACCGGTAGAACTTCACCGTGGCGTCCATGTCGTTGGTGGGCAGGCCGATGTGCTGGAGCCCTGTCACCAGCTTTCCAATCTCGCTCATTTTTGCTCCTCCCTCTCAGTCGTCGGTGGGATCCACATCCACGATGACCTTCATGGTGGTCTCCCGGTTATTGTCGATGTACTCATAGG
>JAIEIQ010000018.1 GCA_029065305.1 Oscillospiraceae bacterium | reverse complement strand
AGGCGCTCCACGCCCAATATGACTCTCATGGTCCTCCTCCTCTACGCCAGATGGATCGGCATCCTCCCCACCGGGCGCTCCTCTCCCCGCAGTATCGCAAGAACCGCCTCCATACTCCGAGGGGTGTACTCCCAGGCCGCAAGGCCCGGAATATCCGCCGGCGTGTCCTGCAAATCATAGGGCAGGCCAAACGCCGCCACCAGCACAGGCACCTTTACCTGATCCAGCCGTCCCAGCATTTCCCGCTGTTCCTTCCACAGGTGGCCGTTGTAGGTTCCGATCACAAGGGCACTGTGCCCCTCCGCCGCCGCGAACAGCTCCGCAATCTCCTTCTCGGAGGGCTCCCGGGGGAGAAGATAGCTGTCCCCGCCATAGCCCTCCGCCATGTACCCGGCAAAGCTCAGCGTCCGGCGCTCCTCGTTATTCGCGAGCGTGGCGCGGTAGGACTGCACCGAGGCAAAGAGCGGGTTGGGGCCGAGATCCGGGATTCTCCCCTCCGGGAGGCGGTATCCGGCAATCGAGCGCCGCAGAATCCGCTCTGTCTCTTGCATATCCTCGGCGTTATCGTACTCCGGTGCTGTCTCGCCCACCTGATACGCCCTCTTGAAGCGCAGGATTCGCTCCGTGCTCTTTTGGAGCTCCTCTATGGAAATACTCCCATTCCTCAACGCCTCTTCCGCCGCCTCGACCGCCTCCATCGCCGTCTGGGCGGTATGGGAAACCAGGACAATATCCGCGCCGGCCTGGAGCGCGCGCACCGCGCCCTGGACTGTCCCATAGCCGGAGGCGATGGCCCCCATCTCCATGCAGTCCGTCACCACCAGGCCCTCATAGCCCATCCTCTCCCGCAGCATCCCGGTAATGATCCGGCGAGACATGGTGGCCGGTATCTCCTCCGGCTCCAGGGCCGGGAAAATGACATGGGCCGTCATGATGCTGGCCACTTCGGCCTCCACAGCCCGCGCAAACGGAAGAAGCTCCACCTTCTCCAGCTGCTCCAGCGGCTTCGTTACCTTGGGAAGGCTCAGATGGGGATCCAAATTCAAATCGCCGTATCCCGGAAAATGCTTGGCGCAGGCCAGCACCCGGCTCTCCTGAAGCCCCCGGAGCATCTCGGTACCATAGGCGATGACCTGCTCCGGGGTATCCCCGTAGCTCCTCACGCCAATGGCCGGATTGTCCGGATTGCAGTTTACGTCCATATCGGGGGCAAAGTCAAAATTCACGCCCAGCGAGCGCAGCTGCCTGCCGGTCAGCCGGCCGGCCCGCCGGGCCAGCTCCGGCCCGCCGGCGGCGGCAACAGCCATTGCGCCGGGGACGTTTACGCTGTCGCCGCTGAGGCGGGTGACAGGCCCGCCCTCCTGATCGATAGCGATCAGCGCGCCGTGTCCTGTGTGCTTCCGGACGCACTCCTGAACATCGGCGCAGAGGCGCCGCAACTGTGCGCTGCTCTCCACATTGTGCTTGAAGAGAATGATATTCCCTATCCGGTACTCCGCCAGGAACCGCTCCATCTCCGGCGTCAGTTCCGTGCTGTCCAGGCCCGCCATGAAGTGCTGCCCGATCTCCAGCCGGAGCTGTTCCCGCGTCCATTTTTCCGCCATGTTGACCTCCCGCTCAGAAGCCGGCTCTAGCGCAGCTTCTGCCTGTAGTGCTCAATCGTCTCCTGGTCCGCCAGCAGCCAGTGGCCGTCCTCAATCTCCGCCCAGACGCTGCCGCGCTCCCAGCTGGCATACTTTTCTGCGTCGTAAATCCGCAGTACCTTATCCTTCTCCACATCCGGATTCGGCATGGGAATCGCCATAAGGAGGGCTCTGGTATAGGGGTGCGTCGGATGGGCAAACAGCTTCTCCGTCTCCGCCAGCTCCACGATGCGCCCCTTCTGAATGACGGCAATCCTGTCACAGATAAACCGCATCACCGAGAGATCGTGGGCGATGAAGAGGTACGTAAGCCCTCTCGTCCTCTGCAAATCCGACAGCAGATTCAATACCTGGGCCCGGATGGACACGTCCAGCGCGGAGATGGGCTCGTCGGCGATAATGAACGACGGCTCCATAATCAGCGCCCGGGCGATGCCGATCCGCTGTCTCTGTCCTCCGGAGAACTCATGGGGAAAGCGGCTGGAGAACTCCGGGAGCAGTCCCACCTCCAGAAGCACCTTGTCCACCCGATCCTTGATCTCCTGCCGGGAGAGGTTCTTGTGGATATTCAGCAGGCCCTCCGAGACAATATAGCTGACCTTGGCCCGCTCATTCAAGGAGGCCATCGGATCCTGGAAGATCATCTGGATCTGCTGAATCACCCTCTTGTCCAGCTCTCTGGAGATCTTTCCGCTGATGCGCTCTCCCTGATAGATCACCTCGCCCTGAATCGGATACAGACGGATGATGGCGCGGCCAATGGTGGTTTTCCCCGAGCCGGACTCCCCCACAAGGCCGAAGGTCTCGCCCTTGTAGATATCGAAGTTGACGCCGCGGACGGCCTCAAAGGTCTTTTTGCCGCGCCCGAAGGTCACATGCATGTCTTTTACACGGACAAGGACCTCTTTTTTATCATTCTTCACCCCAGTCACCTCCGAACGCTTTCAGATTTTTGATTTCCCGAATGGCCTCCGGCGGATCGATCTTCGGCGCACGGGGGTCCAGAAGCCATGTTCTTGCCTTGTGGGTCGGGCTGACCTCAAAATACGGCGGCCGGTGGAGGAAATCGATATCCAGCGCATACGGGTTCCGCGGCGCGAACGCGTCGCCCCGCACGGGCATGAACAGGTTCGGCGGCGTCCCGTGGATGGAATACAGCTTCGTCCCCGCTGCGGCGATCTGCGGCAGGGAGGACAGGAGCGCCCAGGTATACGGATGCTTCGGATCAAAGAAGATCTCCTTGCAGCCGCCGATCTCCACGATATCGCCGGCATACATGACCGCGACCCGGTCGGCCACGTTCGCCACCACGCCCAGATCGTGGGTAATATAGATTGTTGTCAGATGGTACTTCTTCTGCAAGCCCCGGACCAGATCCAGGATCTGCGCCTGTATCGTCACATCAAGGGCGGTCGTCGGCTCGTCGCACACCAGGATCCGCGGATTGCAGGCCAGGGCGATGGCGATAGCCACTCTCTGGCGCATACCGCCGGAAAACTCGTGGGGGTACTGGCTGTAACGCCTCTTGGGATCGTCGATTCCCACGTCCGTCAGCATCTCCATGACCTTGTTCTTCGCCGCTTCTCCCGTCAGATCCTGGTGGTATTTCAGAGACTCTCCGATCTGCCAGCCGATGGACTTCAGCGGGTTCAGGCTGGTCATCGGGTCCTGCATGACCATGGCGATCTGTCCGCCCCGGATCTTCTCCCACTCCTTCTCCTTCTTGTTCGCGGTGAGCTCCATCCCGTTATAGACAATGGAGCCGGAATCGATGAAGCCGTTCTTATCCAGCAGGCCCATGCAGCTTTTGACCAGCACCGACTTGCCGGAGCCGGACTCGCCCACAATGGCGAGGCATTCACCGTCCAGAAGATCCAGGGAGACGCCGCGGATTGCGTGAAGGAGCTGGCCGCGGAGGTTGAATTTGATGTTCAGATCCTGTATGGATAAAATAGCCTTTTTCTCCATGACACTCCCTCCTACAGATGATTCTTCGGATCAGCCGCGTCGCCGAAGGCGTTGCCAACCATATAGAAGCACACCGTGATCACGGACAGGACGATAGCCGGATAGATCAGCTGGTAGCGCAGGGAGGGCGACATCAGCATGCCCCGGCCCGCGTTGACCAGATTGCCCAGGGACGGCGTCTCAATGGGGAGCCCCAGCCCGATATAGGTCATAAATACCTCACTGCCGATGGCCGAGGGAATCGCCAGGGCCATGCGCAGCATGATAACCGACACGATATGGGGCAGCAGGTTTTTCATGATGATCCGGTCCAGCGGTGTTCCTAGACAGCGGGAGGCCATATTGAAGTCCCGGTCCCGGATAATCATCACCTGGGTACGGATATACTGGGCCACGCCCAGCCAGCCGGTGACGCACATGGCGAACACCATTGTCCAGATGCCGGGCTTGAGGACATAGGAGGCCAGAATCAGGATAATCGTGGACGGAATGTTGGTGACAACGTTGTAGAGCTCCGTAAAGAACACATCCACACTGCGCAGATAGCCCCAAATCATTCCCAGAGCGATGCCGATCACGGTCTGGATAGCGGCCACCGTCAGGCCCAGGAACATGGAGGTCCTGGTTCCGGCCCAAAGCCGCGCCCAGAAGTCCTGGCCTATGGCGTTGGTTCCCAGAATGAACTGCCCGCCCGGCTGCTGGTTGATGATCTGCATACCGGTCTCCGGGTCGTTATTGATGAAATTGGGGTCATACTGTCCCGGCAGGTAGGGCTGGATCACCGAGAACAGCACCAGCGACATGGCGAGCAGCAGCATACACACCGCCGCCTTGTTCTTAAAGAACGCGCGGATGGTGCTCCGCCAGTAGGAGTAATCGGAATATCCGGTCCGCTCCGCCTCCTCCTCGCTATACGCCCTCCGCGAAAACAGAGACGCGGGGAGGGCCGCAATCTGCTCCTCCGTCAGCACATCCGGCAGACGGCCCGCATCCGCCAGATCCTGTTCCGTCAGGCTCTTCTCCAGCTTCTTGGAGATATGATCGTTCATCGAAAATTTAGACATCAGCGAGCACCCTCCTTCTTTGTCAGACTGATCCGCGGATCCACAACCGCCATCAGGATATCCCCCATCAGCAGGCCGATGATGCCCAGGGCGGCGTACACAATAACCAGCGCCTGCACCATGGAGTTGTCCTGCATCTTGATGACCTCCACCAGCAGGCCGCCCATTCCCGGTATGGAATAGAGGGACTCCACGTAAATAGAGCCGGAGATTGTCAGCAGCAGGGAGGACGGTATCCCGTGAATCAAGGGAACAATTGCGTTGCGGAACACGTGGTTAAAGCCGATGGCCCGCTGCGGCACGCCCTTGGCTCTGGCCATGCGGATATAGTCCTTGTTCTCCTCGTCCACCATGTACCGCCTGAGCCACATGGCGTACCAGGCGATGGAGGGCAGAGCCAGCGATACAACGGGAAGGATAATACTGGATGGGACCCCCGTTTTATATAGGATATTCAGTCCCGTCCAGTCGCTGCCGTAGATCTGCACCATCAGATAGTACACAGCCGCAGGCACCGCCTGCATGAGAACAACGTATCCGGTTCCCACACGATCCAAAATGCCGTTCCGGTTTCTGGCCATCAGCACGCCCAAGAGCAGGCCCAGCGGCAGGCTGATGCCCATTGCCATCAGTCCAAACTTGATGGAAACGGGCGCTTTTTTGGCCAGAATCTTTGTGATCGGATAGTCAACCCGGTACTTGTTGGAGAGCCCCAGATCCCCGCGCAGCAGCTGCTGATAGAAATTCCCCAGCTGGACCGGCACCGGGTCGTTGAGCCCCAGCTTCTCCTTGGCGTTGTAGAGCTGGATCTCCGTCATGTCGTCAAGGTTCGGGAAGTAGCTGTCGATGGGCATCAGCCGCAGCAGGCAGAACACAACGGCTATCACGATGACAAGACTGATACAGGCCCGCATGATTCGCTTCAGACAGTATTTCAGCATATGATCTTCCATTCTCCTTTTCTGAAAGTAACCAAGCACCCCGGACAGGACCTTGGCCTCCCTTCTCCGCCTGCGGGTATACGCTCAAAGGGCTGACCATCGGAGATCCGACAGCCAGCCCATGGCATTTTCCCCGTCTTAGTTATTTTCTGGATTCCTCGCGGGCTGCCAGCCAATCGGCATAGATCTGATTATACTGCTCCACAGTCAGCGGCTCCGCAAGAAGGTGATAATACTTGAAGCTCCCGTCTGTGTTGTGCATCCCCTCCAGGGGATTCAGCTTGGTCACCATGTACCCGGTGGAGTCGGCGCAGACGGGGATCACCAGGGCGTGGTCAATCAAAAACGCCTCCGCCTCCGCAAACGCCTGATAGCGCTCCATAGAGTTGGTGGTGATAGCCTTGGCCGCGTCCAGCATGGACAGATACTCGTCGGCTAGAGCCTTCACGTTCGGGCCCGCCGCCTTATCGAGGAAGCACCAGGTGTTGTTCCGGTCAAAGGCAATGACCCACTTCTCCGGGTCATACTCCGCGGCGCCGTTGCGGCTCTTGAGCATACCGTAATTGCCCGCGCGGCGGACCGCGTCCAGGAAGCCCGTGGAGGGACCGGTTTCAATGGTAATCGTGATGTAGTCCGTCCCCAGAAGCTCCTCCAGCTGCTGCTTGACAACCTGCGTCTCCATATCCAGGTTCTGGGTGGAGGGGTCGTAGGGCAGGTAAATCTCAATGGGGAAGGAGATCCCCTGCGCGGTCAGCTCCTCCACGGCCTTGTCCCGGTACTCCAGCGCCTTACCGGCGTCAAAGCCCCAATTCTCTCTGTGGGTAATCGTTGCCAGAGGCTCGATCTCGGTGAAGTCTACGCCGTCCACGGAGCACCAGGAAACCGGGGTAATCGTATTGCTCAGGAACAGCTCCGGATTGTAGGGCTCCTGGGCCATCTTCGCCTTCACGCGGTCCAGGCCCCAGTACAGGGACTGGCGGAAGTTCTCGTTGTCAACCACGGTGATCCACTTGGCCTTCGCCGCGTCGTCGCCGAAGTTGGGCACATAGTTGAACAGGTAGTAATACATGTAGGTGCCGTCCGGCTGGCCGGGGATCGTAATATTCTTCGTATCGGGATTTGCCATCCGCTCGGACAGGATATCAGTCCCAATCTTGGCCTGGTCGATCTCGCCGCGGCTGAACAGCTCCGGCGCCAGCGTAGCGGCCTCCGCGTTGTAGGTGGCAATCACCTTTTCAATATGTACGTTGTCCGCGTCCCAGTAGCTGTAGTTCTTCTCATAAACCCGCTGGCTCTGGGGATCGAAGGAGGTCAGGCGGTAGGGCCCGATATAATACAGGGATTCATTGTCCATGCCATAGGAGGCCCCGAGCTCCTCATACAGAGAGGTGCACATCGGCAGGAAGTGTCCGCCGTAGCCGTCAAAATACGGGACCTGGCGCTCCAGGGTAATCTCGACGGTGTACTCGTCCAGGGCTTTAAACTCCAGCGCGCTCATATCGGCCTCGCCGGACAAAACCGCCGTTGCGCCGGAGATAATCCCGTCATAGTAGGACGCGGCGCTGGCAGCGTTCGCGGGGTCACAGATAAACTGGGCCGCGGTCACAAAATCCTGCGCCGTCAGCTCGCACATCTCATTGCCTTCCCAGTCCACCCACTGCAAGCCCTTGCGCAGATGGTAGGTATAGACCAGCTCGTCCTCGCTGATCTCAATGCTCTCCGCCAAGCCCGGAATAAAGTTGCCATACTGATCCACGGTCTGGAGGCCCTCTGTCAGATTGGAAATGGCCACCCAGGTGCCCGCAGAGCCGTCGCCCGTGTAGGGATGCAGGGTGGACGCCTCCACGTTGTACACCGTGTTCAGCGTCTGCTCCTCCGCATAAACCAAGCCGTAGGGATTGTCCTGTGGAGTGCTGCCGGCCGGGCTCTGAGCGCCCGCGTTCGCATCCGAATCATTGCTGGGATTCGGACTCCCGCCTGTGCCGTCCGTGCTGTCCGGTTTTGTGCCGCAGGCTACCGCCAGCAGCATCAATCCGGCGAGCATAAACGCCATCCAACGATTTCTCTTTTTCATGCTCCTTCCTCCTTATAAATGTTTTGGTGTCGGGTGAATTGAACTTTTTTCCAAAAAAACCAGTCAACAGGAAACTTTATTTCATTATATATTCTTCTCAATATTTTGTCAATAGTGAATATCAAAATCTTTCTAAAATCGTCGGTTTTTATGAAAGAGAGACAAAAATGTAAAAATCTCCTCTGACAGAAGGACACTATCCCCCCCGGCGGCAATTATGCAAAGGGCCGGCTATCGAAAGCTCGATAGCCGGCCTATGGCATTTTCTCTCTTTTGTTATTTTCTGGACTCCTCGCGGGCCACCAGCCAATCCTCGTAGCAGGCATTATACTGCTCGATGGTCATGGGCTCGGCCAGGACTCTCGCGTACTTCCAGCCGCCGTCACTGTTGTGCATCTTCTCGAAGGGATTCACCTTCGCCGCGACATACCCGGTGGAGTCGGCGGTGAACGGGATCACCAGCGCGTGCTCCAGAAGGAACTTCTCGGCCTCGGCAAACGCCTGATACCGCTCTACGGACAGAGAGGTGATCGACTTCGCCTTGTTCAGCAGCTCCAGGTACTCCTTGGCCAGGGCCTGCACGTTGGGACCAACAGCCGCGTCAAGGAAGGTCCAGCTGTTGCCCTCGGAGAAGGCCACAGTCCACGCCTGGGGATCATAATCGGAGGCGCCGTTGTTCAGCTTCATGAAGCCGTACTTGCCGGTACGGCGGACATCCGCCAGGAAGCCGGTGGAGGGGCCCGCCTCAATGGTGATCTCCACATAGTCGGATCCGAGGAGGTCCTCCAGCTGCTGCTTGACGACCTGCACCTCCTGATCCCAGCCGGAGCTGGCAGGGTTATACGGCATATAAACCTTGATGGGGAACTCCACGCCCTCAGCAGTCAGCTCCTCCACGGCCTTCGCCTTGTACTCCAGGGCCTTGGCCTCGTCAAAGGAGAAGTTGTCCCTGTTGGTAATCTCCGCAATGGGATCCAGCTCCGTGTAGTCGGTTCCGTCAATGGGGCACCACTGCACCGGGGTGATGGTGGTGACCAAGAAGTTCTCCGTGTTGTAGGGCATGGTCGCCATTCTGGCCTTCACACGGTCCAGACCCCAGTACAGGGACTGGCGGAAGTTCTCGTTATCGATAGCCTTTACCCAAGCCTCCGGATTATACTCCGCGTCGAAAGCGGGCACATAGCAGAAGCCATAGTAATAAGTATAGGTGGGATCCGGCTGAGGCGGAAGGGTGATATCCTTGGTGTCATCAGCGGTCATCCACTCGGTCACGATGTTGGCGCCGATGGTCGCCTCGTCCACCTCGCCCCGCTTGAACAGCTCCGGAGCCAGCGTATCCGCCTCGGCGTTATAGGTCATCTCCACTCTCTGGATATGGACGTTGCCCGCATCCCAGTAGCTGTTGTTCTTCTCGTAGGCTCTGGACATCTGGGGCTCAAACTCCACTAGACGGTAGGGCCCGATGAAGTACATGGACTCATGATCCATGCCGTAGCTCTCGCCCAACTCTTCAAAGAGGGCGGTGGGCACGGGGATGATATGTCCGCCGTAGCCGTAGAAGTAGGGCACCGGCTTCTCCAGGGTGATCTCAAGGGTGTTCTCGTCCAGCGCCTTCACACCCAGGGTCTCCATATCCTCGGTCTCCCCCGCCAGCAGGGCGGTGGCTCCCGCGACGATGTCCTGATAGTAGGACGCGGCGCCGGAGGCGTTGTCCGGATCGCAGATGTAGCGGGCAGCAGTCACGAAGTCCTGCGCCGTCAGCGCGTCCTTCTCATTGCCTTCCCAGTCCACCCAGTGGAGGCCCTTGCGGATATGGTAGGTGTACACCAAACCGTCGTCACTGACCTCGTGGCTCTCCGCCAGGCCGGGGACAAAGTTGCCGTACTGGTCCACGCTGGTAAGGCCCTCGCACAGATTGGAGATGGCCTGCCAAGTGCCCGCGGTGTTGCTTCCGGAATAGGGGTGCAGGGTTTCCGCCTCCGTGGAGTATACCAGATGCAGCGTTTGATCCTGCGCGTACTTGATGCCGTGGGGCCCCTCGGTCACAACGTCATCGCCGCCGCCATTGCCAGAATTGCCCGGCTTCGCGCCGCAGGCCGTCGCCAGCAGCATCACTCCGGCAAGTATCAAAGCCAGCCAACGATTTCTTTTCTTCATACTCTTTCCTCCTCATAATCGTTTCAGAAATAAGTCGCCGTCAGTGATTGTTTCTCTCCAGTCCTCTTCCTCCTTTTTACAGTGATCGCTTGCGAATCCCGAAAGCGCCTGAACGTCAAGCGCCTCCGGAATGGGGATACAACGCTGAATGGATTTGCGCTTTTTTCCAAAACAGGACACTGCGCGGAACTTTGTTTCATTATATGATCTTTCGTGAATTTTGTCAATAGTAAATATCCTTGTCTTTCTGAAATCACAGGTTTTTATGAAAGAGAGACAAAGCCGAGAAAAAACTCCCCCGCAGAAGGACGCCGTACCGCCGCCCAGCCGCGAAGGGAGTTTTCCTTCACTTTATCCGGATTTGTTCATATTCAATCGCCGCCTGTGTGTTCAGCAGCCGGCGCAGACGCAGATTTCCGCTGTCCCGCTCCCGTTCCGGGTGCACACGGTTGTTGAGGAGCACCACATACAGCCCGGTGTCCGGCGATACCAGCATGTGGGGCCCGGTGAAGCCGGTGTGGCCGAAGGCCCTCTGGTCAAAAAACAGCCCCGAATAGCTGAAGTGTCCGTTAGCCAGGTGGAATCCCAGCCCCCGGTTTTCCTCCATGCCCGGCGTATGATTCCGGATCGCCTGGTCGAAAATCCTTCTCGGAATCAGCTCCACACTGTCCAGTGTTCCATACCCCGCCAGCATCCGCGCGAATCTTACGCAGTCCCTGATATCGGAAAACACGCCCGCGTTGCCGGACACACCGTTCTGAAATCTGGCGTTCTCGTCATGCACCCTGCCAGCAAGCCACTGCCCGGTTTTGTGATCCCGCTCCGTAAAGGCTGTGTTTGCCGCGTCGATGGGCATATCCAGCCGGTGGTATCCGGTGCGGGCCATGCCCAGCGGCTCAAACACCAGCCGGCGGGCCAGCGTATCCAGCGGCTGTCCGCCGATGCGCTCCAGCGCTTTGGCCAGAAGAATAAAGCCCATGCAGCTGTATACCACCTGGGTTCCCGGCGTATAGGCCAGCGGCTCATGCAGCAGAAAATCAGCAATATCGCCGCCGGGCTCCACATGCTCCTCCAGCGAAAGGTGCGCCGGGAAGCCGGATGTGTGGGTCAGGAGCTGGAACAGCGTGATCTGGGCCTTGTCCTCGGGGACCATCCCGCCAAAGTACACCGGCAGCATGTCGGCCAAATCCATCAGCCCGTCCGCAAGGAAGCGGAGCGTGACCATTGTTGTGGACATGATCTTGCTGACCGACGCCATATCGTAAAGCGTATGGCAGTCCACCGCCGAAGCGCCGCCGGTCAGATCGGCAAAGGACGTATACCCGAATGTCTCCTCCACAAACAGCCGGTCCCGATCCCCGATTGCCAGGGCGGCGCCCGCGATTCGCCCCGCGTCTACCGCGCTCTGTACCAGCTCGATGGATTTCTGAAATGGTTTCATCCTCTAACCCCTCTCTTTCCCAAATCTGGATAACTGTCAGTATAGCAAAGGGCAGTAAAGGTTGTCAACACCAGTTGGAATATCATTGAAACTTTATTTCAGCCATCTTGCTTTTTTCCGTCTGCCCATGTATACTAAGGTATCCATCAAGATCGGAAGGGAGACACATCCTATGAAATATCTTCTGGGTATGGACGGCGGAGGCACCGCCACAAAAATCAGCGCAGCGGACAGAGACGGACATGTGATTGCGCGCCACACCGCCGGGCCGCTGAACGTGAACGGCCAGAGCCCGGAGCAGTTTCAGGCAACGCTTGCGGAGATACTGCGCTGGCTGAACGCCTCCGGGTTCCAGGCCGAGAGCTGCGGCGGCATCGGAATCGGCGCGGCCGGCATCAGCAATCCCCGGGCCAAACAGCTTCTTACAGAGGCATTTGCCGCCAGGGGATATCGGGCGCCAGTTTTTACGTACTCAGACGGCGAAACCGCCCTGGCCGCCGCATTTCCGGAATGCCACGGCATTATCCTGATAGCCGGGACCGGCTCCATCTGCCTGGGGCGCAGGGAGAGCGGCGAGATGGTGCGCGCCGGCGGGTTCGGGCATCTGGTGGATGACGGCGGAAGCGCCTATGGGA
>JAIEIQ010000179.1 GCA_029065305.1 Oscillospiraceae bacterium | reverse complement strand
GCCCACATGCCCCCCGCCTCCAGCCCCGCCTGGGCCGGGGAGATCAGCTACGCCCCAGCCGCTCCGGAGGAGATGATGGTGGGCGGCGCCGTCAGCTACGACCCCAGCCCCCGGGCCGACTACGCCCAGAGCCAGCGGATGCGCAACCCCGTGGACATGGAGGCCACCATGAACCCCTCCGACAACAGCGAGAGCTACCGGGCCTCCCTGCGCAGCCTGCTGGACCGGAACATCGGCTTCTTCGTGGTGGCCACCTTCCTGATGGGCACCACCCAGTCCGTCACCTGGCAGGGGATCCTCCACACCGTGGGCAGCGACTACTTCGTGCTCTACCAGCCGGACTACGACCGGTACGTCTCCTGCGACCTGTACTCCGTCAAGTTCGTCCAGTTCCACAATGTGAAGGGCGTGCCCTACTGCGCCAGCGCCCGGACCTGGGAGGGAAGCTCCTCCTGGTAAATACGCGGAGGCCCGCCCCGCCAGGGCGGGCCTCTGTGCGCCCCTATTCGTATACAAGCTCCAGGGCCGGATTCTCCGCCGCCGCCTCCGCCAGGGTCCGCAGGAGGTCCTCCGCGTACTCCGCCAGGGCCTCCCGGTTCCGGACAAGCAGCCTCAGCGGCTCCCCCCGCTCGGTGAGCACGTCGTAGAGGGCGTCCAGGTTCCGGCCGTACCACTCCGGCAGGCCCAGGGCGCGGGTGAAGAGATCGTGGACCGCCGCCGCCTCGGGCAGGGCAGAGCCGTCAATGATCAGCTCCATCCTACGCCCCCCCAAACTTCTCAGTGACTACCGGATAGAGAAGCGTGAAGCTCTCGTAGTGGTCCTCGGTGTAGTAGATGAGCCCGTCGTCGGACCAGACGATCCGCTTGGCTCCCCGGCTGGTTTCGCCGATGGTGTCAATGTCGCACTCGTAGTACTGCCGCCCCTCGGCCTTGGGGAGGATGCCCTCCCGGTTGCCGAAGCGGTCCCCGCCGATGGCGTAGCCGGGGGCAACCTGCTCCACGGACCCGCCGGTCCAGCCCAGGTCCCGGGCCTCGTTTTTGGTGATGTAGTTGTCCGGCAGGTGGTCGTAGGTGTAGAGGTACAGCGACACGTCCTCCACACTGTTGTAGGTGCCGTCCTCGTCGATCTGGACGGGCTCCGCCTCCTCCAGAGCGGCCGTCTCCGGCTCCGCTTCCTCCGGTTCCGTCTCCTCCGGCTGGGAAACGCCGGGGCCGGAGACAATAACCTCCGTGGGCCCGTCCGCGCCGCCGATGACGCCGATATCCATGCCGCAGCCGGAGACGGTTAAAGCCGTCACGGCCAGCAGCAGGGCCAGTATTTTTTCTTTCATCATGTTTCCTTTACTTAGCCAGCGCCCCGAAGCCGGCGTTGACCACGACCTCCTGACCGGCCTCGCTGACCATGAAGTCCGCCAGACGGCGGGCGGGGCTGTCCTCCGGCTCACTGGCGCGGAGAACGATATAGTTATAGGACGAGAGGGGATAGGCGCCCCCGGCGATGGTCTCATCGGAGGGGGCCACGCCGTCGATCTCCAGCAGGCGCAGGCGGTTTTCCGTCACATCCCCCATCATCGCCTCCGCGTTCTGATAGTAGTAGTACACGCTGTAGCCGATGGCGTAGCCGGCGGGGTCCGTCTCCAGGGCGGCGGCCACGTCGGTGAGGGCGGTCTGCATGGCGGTGGACACGCTCTCGGAGAGAAGGCCCTCGCTGAGGCTCAGCGCGCCGCCGTCGAGAATCAGCCGCTCCATGAGGGCGTGGGACCCGCTGTCCGTGTTCCGGCAGTAGGGCATGAGCTTGGCGTCAGGTCCGCCCACCTGGCTCCAGTTGCCGTAGGCGTTCCGGGCGTAGATGTCCTGGAGCTGCTGGATAGTCAGGCCCTTCACCGGGTTCTCCTCGTTGGTGAAGAACACCATGGCGTCATAAGCGATGGGGATGTACTCCAGCTCCACCCCGGCGGCTTTCGCCTGCTCCTCCAGTTCGTTGGAGGCTTTGGTGGCGGCGAAGAGGACATCCACCTCGCTGTTGATCAGCCGCTCGTAGGAGGTGTGGCTCTTGCTGTGCTTTTCAGGGTAGTCCGGGTGGGCGCTGTAGTTCTGGAACAGCCTGCCGTAGAGGGCGCTGGTGTAGGGATAGGTGGAGGTGGAGCCGTCGATCACCGGCATGGACTGGTCAAAGCCCAGCGCAATGGCCTCCCGGGAGGGGTACACCGGCAGCCAGCGCAGAGCGCCCTCCAGCAGTTCGATGACCTCCTCCCGGGTCGCGCCCTTCCCCGGCTCCGCCAGGTACTCCGGAATGGGCGCACCGTCAGTGGGGTCCGTCTCCTCAGTCTCCCGGTAGGTAGAGATATTGCCGCAGCGCTCCAGGGCCAGATACGCCTCCAGAGCCCAGTCGGGGATGCTCCCGCCGTCCACGAGATCCAGCTTCGCCGCCGTGCCCTCCACAGTCTGGGCCCAGCCAACGGTGCGGAAGGCGCGGTAGACCATGGTGGTGAACTCCGCCCGGCTGACCTCGTCGTTGGGGCGGAAGGTCTCGTCCTCCGCCGCCAGCCCCGCCGCCCTGGCGGCAGAGACAGCGTCATAGTACCAGTCGGCGGGCTTCACATCGGCGTAGCCGGGGGCCTCCCCGGGCTCCAGGCCCAGCAGGCGCACCAGCAGAGTAAACGCCTCGGCGCGGGTGAGCGTCTGGTCCAGGTTCAAGCGCCCCTGGCTGTCGCCCTGGAGCACGCCGCGGATGTACAGGAGATTGGCCCCCATGGGCTCGTTCTGATACTGGATGTCCGTCCAGTCGAAGCGCTCCCCCTGAAAGACCTCCAGGGGCCGGTCCGCGTCCTCTGCCGGGACGGTGGCGAAGAGATACCCCTGCCAGTGGTCGCTGGAGAGGGCTACCGGCTCCTTGGTGTCGGCGTAGCGCACGGCCCGGTAACGGGCCTTGGCCCAGCCCAGGTCATTGGCGTCCGCCGGGTCCGGAATTCGGATGGTGACGTAGGCCCCGTCCCCCTCCGTCCGGGTCCAGAGGGGCTCCTCCTCCGCCAGGGCGGCGGGAGACAGAGCGGACAGCAGCAGAATACTCAGCAATAAAGAGAGAAATTGCTTCATGGTGTGGTCCTCCTTTGTTTGGATAGAACCCATTGTACGGATCCATGTATCATTCCTGCATCAGAACCGTCCGTTCAGGGCTGGAAACCGCCGATAATTTCAGGAAATTTTCGAAAATACTCCCTGGCGGCCTCCACATCCCCGGCGATCTGAGTCTGGAGCGCCCGCAGGCTGGGGAACTCCTCCTCGGGCCGCAGGCGCTTGAGGAGGAACACCCGGCAGCTCTCGCCGTAAAAATCCCCCTCCGCCTCCAGCAGGTGGCTCTCCACGGTCACGCCGCCGTCCCGGTCCACCGTGGGCCGCACGCCCACATTGGTGACGGCGGGAAAGCGCCGGCCGGCCAGCTCCGCCGCCGCCACATACACCCCCCGGGCGGGGATCAGCTGGTCCCCGCCCGGCAGCAGGTTCAGGGTGGGCCGGCCGATGCGGGACCCCAGGCCCATGCCCTGGGCGATGGTCCCGGCGATGGAGAAGGGGCGGCCCAGCAGCCGCCCCGCCACCACCCCCCCC
>JAIEIQ010000178.1 GCA_029065305.1 Oscillospiraceae bacterium | reverse complement strand
GCCTTCTACAACGGCAGGCAGGGGGAGGCGGCGGCGGTATCGGTAATCGGCTTTATCATCCTGCTGATCTGCGCCAGCACCTACATGATCTACACCCTGCGGAAAGGAGATGACGAGTAATGCCGGATAACGCTGTGAAGAAGCCCGTCTCCATCAAAAAGGTTATTTTGCGGGTCCTGCTCTACTTTGTGGTGCTGGACGTGTGCATCATCACCCTGTACCCCTACTTCGCCATGTTCTGTACCGCGCTGAAGAGCCGGGGCGAGATCTTCTCCCCCAACGGCACGGTTCTGCCCATCACCGCCCTGTGGTCCAACTTCATCGACATCTGGAGCCGGGCGCCCATGGCCAAGTACCTGCTCAACTCCATTCTGGTGGCCAGCGGCTCCACGCTGATCGCCATGCTCTGCGGCATCCCCGCCGCCTACGCCCTGGCCCGGATGAAGTTCAAGGGGCAGACGGCGTTCCTGGGCTTCGTCATCGTCTCCCAGATGTTCGCGCCGGTGGTGCTGCTCATCGGCATCTACAAGGTGATGCTCTCCATGGGGCTGACGGACAGCATCTGGGGGCTGATCTTCATCAACGCCGCCTTCAACCAGGCGTTCACCATCTGGCTGCTCCGGGGGACCTTCATGGGCATCTCCTCGGAGATGGAGCAGGCCGCGACCATCGACGGGTGCAGCCGGATCCAGTCCATGATGAAGGTGCTGCTGCCGGTGGCGGCCCCGGGCATTGTGACGACCCTGATCTTTATCTTCATCAACGCCTGGAACGAGTACACCGTGGCCCTGTGCCTGATCTCCTCCGACGAGCTCAAGCCCCTGACGGTGGGGATCAACATCTTCAACGGGTACAACATGATCGAGTGGCAGTACCTGTTTGCAGCGTCCATTTTCGCCATTATTCCGGTGGTCATTCTCTTTATGGGGATCGAGAAGAACCTGGTCAGCGGTCTGGCCGCCGGCGGCGTGAAGGGATAGAGAGAGCAGAGAGAACAGCAAGAGAGAGATTTTGAGAGAAAGTATCCCGCAGCGGCTAATGCCGCTGCGGGATGCTTTTTACAGGCTTATTTCTGTTTCACGGGGGGAATCAGAACGGCCCGTACTGAATCGCCACGCCGATCATGATGAACGCAGCGCCCACCAGGACCGCGCCCACCAGCCACTTCCACATGAACTTGTACCAGCGGTCCAGCGGAATGCCCGCGAAGCCCAGGCTGGCCATCAGAACGGTGGAGACGGGGGTGATCAGGTTGGTGATGGCGTCGCCGAAGTTGAAGGTCTGCACCACCGTCTGCTGGGTCAGACCCAGCACCTGGCCGACGCCGGAGAAGATGGGGATGACGGTGCTGGCCTGGGAGGAGGAGGAGCACAGGACCATGTTGATGATCAGGTTGCTGCCGTACATGCCCAGCGCCGCCACATAGGTGGAGCTGTTGGCGAAGAGGCTTGCCAGGGCGTGGACGATGGTGTGGATGATGCTGCCGGCGGAGAGGATGGTGTTGATGCCGGTGGCGAAGGCGATGATAATGCCCGCCGTGGACATGGTCTTGGCCCCGGCGATGAACTCCTTGACGATCTTCTCAATGGAGAAGCCGCAGATCAGGCCGCAGGCCACGGCGGTGATCATGAAGATGGCCGGGATGGCGTCGTAGGTGCCCCAGCCGTTGGTAGCGCCGTAGACCAGCAGAACAAAGCCGGCCACAAAGGTCGCCAGGGCCGCGATGCGCCGGCCGGTGAGCTCGGGGGCCTCCTCGGCCTCCACCTGGGTGATGACGCCCTCCACGCCGTGGAGAATGCTCTTGGCGGGGTCCTTCCGGAGCTTGCGCATATAGAGGATCAGGACCACGGAGGAGAGGAGCCACAGCACCACGCTGGCCGCCACCCGCAGGGGCCAGCCGGTGAACACGTCCAGGCCCACCAGCCCCTGGGCCACAGCGGTGGAGGAGGTGCAGAACGCACCGCCGGCCAGGCCGCTGATCATGCCGAACAGGGCGATGCCCACGCCTACCAGACCGTCTCCTCCCAGATTCTGCCCCAGAAGCAGGGCCAGGGGGACAAAGGCGATGATGGGGGTATTGATGCCGATAGCCCCCAGAATGGTGAACAGGCCCACCAGCAGGGGCACGATGACATAGAGGTTGCTCTTATACTTCTGCACCAGCTTTCCCACGGAGGCGTCAATGCACTGGGTGGCGTTGATGACCTGCATGGCTCCGGCGATGAAGGTGATCATGGCGATGATGCCCGCGTTCTTCACAAAGCCGCCGGGCAGAGCCAGCAGGGCCGTCCAGGGACCCACCGGGGTCTGGTCGATGTAGTGGAAGGAGGCGGCGTCGATGGCCTTCCGGCCCTCGATCTCAATCTGATCGTAGACGCCGGCGGGCACGATGTAGGTGGCCAGGGTGGCCAGAGCGGCGATGGCAAACAGGATCACCAGCTGGTGGGGGAGCTTAAAGCCTTTCTGTTCTTTCTTTCCCATGGATTGTTCCCTCTCTTTTCCTTTCATTCAATCAATCAAACAGGCGGTAGTTCCCGGGCTATCAGCCGGGGAAGGAGTGGAGAATCAGCTCAAAGCACAGGCGCAGGCCGGGCAGCAGGCTGTCGATGCGCACAAACTCCTCCCGGGTGTGGGCTCCGTCCCCCGAGTAGCAGCTCACGCCGATGGAGGGGATGCCCATGGAGAGGGGGATGTTGCAGTCGGTGGACGCCGTGCGGAACCGGGGATCCGCGCCGAAGTGCCGGCGCACCGCCGCCGCCGTCCGGTCCATCATGGCCTGGTGCCGGACCGGGTCCACGTCGCCGGAGCAGGGCCGGTCACCGATGAGCTCCACGTTGATCTGCGCGCCCTTGGTGCGGAAGAAGGCCACTGCGGCCATCAGGTGCTCCTCCATCATCGCCAGGTTCTCCCGCCGGTCGGAGCGGAACTCGTAGAGCATCTCCGCCTGCTGGGCGATGGTATTGACGGAGGTGCCGCCCCGGATCAGGCCCACGTTGTAGGTGGTCTTCCCCTCCTCCGGCACCTTCACCATGTAGAGGGCGTCGATGAGGGAGGCCAGGTAGGCGATGGCGTTGCGGTTGCCGAACTTGGAGTAGGAGTGCCCGCCCTCGGTGGCAACCTCTATCCGGTAGCGCTTGGAGCCCACCGCCCCGGTGGTGACGGCGCAGTCCACGCCGTCCAGGGTGAAGAACTCCGTCACCCGGTCCCCGAAGGTCTCCATGATCTTCCGGGAGCCCTTCAGATTGCCCAGGCCCTCCTCGCCGGAGTTGATCACCAGCAGCATACCGCCCTCGGCGGGGGTCAGCCCCTCCTGGGCAATGAACTTGGCGGCGGTCATCAGGGCGACGACGTTGGCCGTGTCGTCCCCCACGCCGGGGCACTTGATGAGGCCGTCCTCCACCTTCAGGGGCAGGGGATCCGTGTCGGGGAAGACCACGTCGCTATGGGCCATGAAGACGGTCAGCGGTCCGCTGTCCGTGGGGCCTACGGGGTAGATGACGTTGAGGGCCTCGTCAATATAGACGCCCTTGGCCCCCTGGCGGGTCAGCCACTCCTGGCAGAAGGCCGCCCGCTTCTCCTCGTGGTTGGAGGGGGAGGGGATCTGGGCCAGCTCCAGCAGCAGCTGATAGGACTCCTCCTGATGCTGATCGATGTAGGTCAGAATTTGCTGGGACAGTTGCATGTTTCCTCATTCTCCTTTCTTCTTCGTCCGCGTGAGGGCGGGTGGCAGAACGTCCGGCGGATGGGGTACAGGGGGCCGGTCATAACAGGCCGTCTCCGCGCACGCAGTTTTTCAATTATCGCATATTTGGTAGCTGTTGCCAAGTCCCCAATACCAATTGTCGAAAAATTTTCCAAGAGAGACAAAAAAGCGGCCCACCGAAAGCGGAGGGCCGCTACTGTTGGCCCGACTGCTCAGCAGAACTTGGCGACAGCGTCGTTGATCAGGCTCACACACTTGGCTACATGCGCCTCGTCCTCGGGGAACAGGGAGGCCAGAGGACGCCGGACATCGCCCAGGTCGATGCCGTACCGGCGGCGGATGATCTCCTTGATCACGGCGTAGAGATTGCCCTTGGCCGCGCACATCTCGTAGATAATCTCGTCGCAGGCGTACTGGATCTTCCGGGCCTGGTCATAGGCGTTCTGCCCGCACAGCTCGAAGATCTTCAAGTACAGCTCCGCCATCGCACCGTAGGTGCCGCCGATGGAGCCGTCCGCGCCGATAGCCAGACCGGCCACCAGCTGCTCGTCCGGGCCGTTGAACACAGCGAAGTCCTCGCCGCCGTACATCTTGAACATCTGAATGTCCTGGACAGGCATGGAGCTGTTCTTCACGCCGGCCACCCGGGGGTTTTTGCGCATCTCCCGGAACAGGGGCATAGTCAGGGCGGTGCCGGCCAGCTGGGGAATGTTGTAGATGATGAAATCCGTGTTGGGCGCGGCGGCGGAGATGTCGTTCCAGTACTGGGCAATGGCGTGCTCCGGCAGGTGGAAGTAGATGGGGGGGATGGAGGCGATGGCGTCCACCCCCAGGCTCTCCGCGTGGGCCGCCAGCTCCGCGCTGTCCGCCGTGTTGTTGCAGGCCACGTGGGCGATGATGGTGAGCTTGCCCTCCGCCGCCTCCACCACGGCCTCCAGGGTGCGCTTGCGCTCCTCCTTGCTCTGGTAGATGCACTCGCCGGAGGAGCCGCAGACATAGACCCCCTTCACGCCCAGCTCCACCAGCTTTTTGGTCCACTGCTTGGTTCTCTCCGTGCAGATATTGCCCTCCGCGTCGTAGCAGGCGTAGAAGGCGGGGATGACGCCCTGATACTTGCTGATGTCTCTCATGATGAAGTCCCTCGCTTCTCTGAATTTTATTTATTTGAACCACCGCGGAAGGCGCTTCCGCATCTGGTCAAACGACCGGCCGGCCTGTTTCGCGGAGAGCGCCAGGCTAAAAACAACGCCGCTCTCCCGCGATTTCTCCATTTTTCACAATAACTGCCAATTGATATTCCTGGGTTCTGCCCCAATTTAACGAAAGTATATAATACTTTTCCTCCGCTGTCAACAATTTTTGAAAGTTATTTTAATGTATGACCGAAAAAGAAAATTATTTTAACTCCGCGCCGCCGAATCCCCGGCCTGAATCGGCCAAATGAAAATTTCCCTCTTGACAAACCCGGTGAAAACGTGTAAACTTTCCGCAAGTGAATAGAAAAGCGATGACGAAGACGGACGAGGTCTTCTGTTCTCAGAGAGCTGGGCGCTGGTGCGAGCCCGGCAGCAGAATATCTCAGGTTCCCATCCCTTCCGAGCTGGAGGTCCGAACGTTCCCCCGCGGGGGAATTAGTAGACGCTTCCCGTGACTGCCGCGTGAGTGCATAGGGCTTGCTGGAGCCTGAAGGGGCGTCCCCGGACAGGGGCGCAATTTGAGTGGTACCGCGGGTACATGAGCTTGCTTATGAACTCGTCTCAAAGAGCTTTCTTTGGGACGGGTTTTTTCTTTGCCCGGAACCTTTTCTCATTCACAAATTTTCTCTATGGAGGATTGAGCGATGGACACCAAGCATGTCAACAACCAGCTGCTGGAGATGGCCTTCCGTATCCGGGAGATGCGGGGCATCTGCGGATTTTCCGAGGCGGAGATGGCCCGGAAAACCGACACCACCCCGGAGGAGTACCGGATCTATGAGAGCGGCACAGTGGATCTGCCCTTCACCTTCATCCACAAGTGCTCCCTGGCCTTCGGCATCGGCATCACCGACCTGCTGGAGGGCCACAGCGCCAACCTCTCCAGCTACACCGTCACCCGGAAGGGCGAGGGGCAGCAGACCGCCAAGGAGCCGGGCATCGAGATCTCCAACCTGGCCCCCTTCTTCCGCAACAAGCTGGCGGAACCCTACTACGTGACCTACGACTACGACGAGGCCCAGCAGCACATGCCCATCCACATGACCACCCACGCCGGCCAGGAGTTCGACATCATCCTCTCCGGCCAGCTGAAGGTCCAGGTGGGCGAGCACACGGAGATCTTAGGCGAGGGGGACAGCATCCTCTACAACTCCTCCACCCCCCACGGCATGATCGCCGTAGGCGGCAAACCCTGCGTGTTCTGCGCGGTGGTTATCTCCGGGGAGAAGGCCGACGAGATGGCCGTGCGCCGCTCCATCGTCCAGGCCCGCTCCAGCGAGGACTACGTCTGCAAGCGGTTCCTCGACGCCGCTGAGGATGAGAACGGCGTGCTCCAGGCCCTCTCCTTCCCCAACGCGGACCAGTTCAACTTCGCCTTTGACTGTGTGGACGCCATCGCCGCCAAGTACCCCCAGAAGCTGGCCATGCTCCACCTGGACAGGAACAAAAACGAGCGCCGCTTCACCTTTGAGGACATGTCCCGGGCCTCCAGCCGGGCGGCCAACTACTTCAAGTCCCTGGGCATCAAAAAGGGCGACCGGGTGATGCTGGTGCTCAAGCGCCACTACCAGTTCTGGTTTGCCATTCTGGGGCTCCACAAGCTGGGGGCCCTGGCTATCCCCGCCACCAACCAGCTCCAGGAGCACGACTTCTCCTACCGCTTCAACGCCGCCGGGGTCAGCGCCATTCTCTGCACCTCCGACGGGGACACCGCCAACCAGGTGGATATCGCCCAGAAGGACAGCCCGACGCTCCAGCTGAAAATCCTGGTGGGCGGAGAGCGTCCGGGCTGGCACGACTTCGACGAGGAGTACGCCATGTACCGCTCCTCCTTCCCCCGGACGGAGGACGCACCCTGCGGCGACGATCTGATGCTCATGTTCTTCACCTCCGGCACCACCGGCTACCCCAAGATCGCCGCCCACAGCTATAAGTACGCCCTGGGCCACTATATCACCGCCAAATACTGGCACTGCGTCCACGCCGACGGCCTCCACTTCACCATCAGCGAGACCGGCTGGGGCAAGGCCCTGTGGGGCAAGCTGTACGGCCAGTGGCTGTGCGAGGGCGCGGTGTTCACCTACGACTTTGACCGCTTCGACGCGGCGGACATCCTGCCCATGTTCGCCAAATATAATATCACCACCTTCTGCGCCCCGCCCACCATGTACCGGATGCTCATCAAGCAGGATCTGAGCCATTACGACCTCTCCAGCATCAAGCACGCCTCCACCGCCGGCGAGGCCCTGAACCCGGAGGTCTTCCGCCAGTTCGAGGCCCAGACGGGACTGCAGATCTACGAGGGCTTCGGACAGACGGAGACCACCCTCACCATCGGCAACCTCATCGGCAACAAGCAGAAGATCGGCTCCATGGGCAAGCCCATCCCCACCTACGACCTGGTGCTGGTGGACGAGAACGACGAGCCCGTGGCCCCCGGCGAGAACGGTGAGATCTGCATCCGGGCGGAGGACGGGAAGCTGCCCTGCGGCCTCTTCGCCGGGTACTACCGGGACGAGGCGCAGACAAAGGAGGTCTGGCACGACGGCCTCTACCACACCCGGGACGTGGCGTGGCAGGACGAGGACGGCTATCTCTGGTACGTGGGCCGCAGGGACGACGTGATCAAGTCCAGCGGCTACCGCATCGGGCCCTTTGAGATCGAGAGCGTGATCATGGAGCTGCCCTATGTGCTGGAGTGCGGCGTGTCCGCCGCGCCGGACGAGCTCCGGGGCCAGGTGGTCAAGGCCAGCATCGTCCTGGTCCCCGGCACCGAGGGCACCGAGGAGCTCAAGAAGGAGATCCAGAGCTACGTCAAAAAGCACACCGCTCCATACAAATATCCCCGGATCGTGGTCTTCCGGGAGGAGCTGCCCAAGACCATCAGCGGGAAGATTATGCGCAATAAGCTGTAGACCGCCCCCGGAAGAGCTGCGGCAGGCCCCCGGGCGTCCCCGGGGGCCTGTTTTTGCGTCCGCTACCGCCTGCCCGCCGGGGCGGACAGCCGCCTCGCCCGCCTCAGGGGCAGCTCGGAGAGGCTCCGCACCGGGGCGCGGCACGCGCCGTCCCGGCACAGGTAGTACGCCGCCCCCTCCGCCGGAATGGGCACCGCCGCCGTAAAGGGGGCCAGCCGGGCCAGGGCCCGCGCGTTGGCCGGGGTCTTTACCACCGTCTGTACCTGCTCCGGCAGGCCCTCCAGCTCCCTGGGCACCTCCGCCGCCGCCGCCAGCAGCTCCTGGCCCGGCGACAGCTCCTCCAGCAGCGCCAGCATGGAGAAGCAGCCCCCCGCCGGGTAGGTCTGGAGCTGGCCGGACAGCCACCGCAGCTGCCGCCGGGCGGCATCCCGGTATTTCTGCCGCCCGGTCAGCCGGCCCAGCCGCCCCAGCGCCAGCCCCGCCGCGGCGTTGCCGGAGGGCAGGGCTCCGTCGGGGGCCTCCTTGGGCCGGGCGATAAGCCGCTCCCCGCTGTGGGCGGTGTGGTAGAAGCCGCCCCGCTCCCCGTCCTCAAAGTCCGCCAGCAGCCAGTCCGCCACCGTACACGCCTCCCGCAGCACCGAGGCGGAAAAATTGACCTCGTAGAGCTCCAGCAGACCCCAGAGATAGAAGGCGTAGTCCTCTAGCTGGCCCAGCTGCGCCGCCTCCCGCTCCCGCCAGCGGAGCATCAGCCTGCCCTCAGGGGTGGTCAGCCGGGTTTTGAGGAACAGCCGGGCGCTCTCCGCCGCCCTCCCCTTACCCCGGGCGCCCCCCGCCCCCCCCCCCCCCGGCCCGGCGGGGGGGGGGGGCGGGGGGGGCGGGCGGGGGGCGGGCGGGGGGGGG
>JAIEIQ010000177.1 GCA_029065305.1 Oscillospiraceae bacterium | reverse complement strand
TTGCGCACGAACTTCACCAGCTCGGTGGCGTAGTGCAGGTCGCCGCCGGTGCCGGTCCAGCCGAAGGGCAGGTCGCCCCGCAGGGCCAGCATGTGGTTGATGCCGTGGTCCAGGTAGGTCTGGAGCTGCTCCTTGATGCCCTCGCGGGTGTTGCCGATGCAGGTGAAGTGGGTGACGGGGGTGCACTTGCCGTCCTTCTGGATCTTGTCCAGGACCTCCAGGTTCTTGCCCACGTTGGTGCCGCCGGCGCCGTAGGTGCAGGAGATGTAGTCGGGGTTCAGGGTGTACAGCTGCTCCAGCACGCCGCCGGCGCCGCACAGCTTCTCCATGCCCACGTCCGTCTTGGGGGGAAAGACCTCGAAGGAAAAGGCCGATCTCTTCTCGAAAATATCCGCTACGCTCATGTTAGTTGTCCTCCATTAGTATGTTTTATTCAGCGGCACCGCCGCAGGGGGTACTTAACTCTTGATATCCTCTTCCAAATCCTTTTTCAGCTTCGCCAGCTCCAGGAGGATCGCCTCCTTGGTGTCCTGGCTTTCGGCCATCTCTATGGCGCGAACCAGCTGCCTCAGGTAGCTTTTGAACTGCAGATCAGTCATGCCCATAATAGCCGAGCTCCTTTCTCAGATCGGTGTAAAGCTGTACCGTTTGAGCAGGCCGGCGGTGTTGGTGTGGTAGACCACCGCGCCGTCCGCCAGGTCCTCCCGCTCGATCTCCGCCCGGGGCTCCAGGGCGCGGACATAGGCGTCGGTATCCTCCACCGACACCTCCTGAAAATCCACGTCCCGCATCTGGTTGTTGCTGCACTGATTGAAAATCTCGCAGCACAGTTCATAGTCCCGCATGGTCCGGCCCTCTCAGTCCGCCGCCACGATGACGGTGCCGGCGGTGAGATCCGCCTGAACCAGACGGCCGGTGATGGTGGTTTTCTCCCCCATCACGTCCTCAAAGATCAGCTTGTCGCCGTCGGCGGTGATGGTGGAGACGAACTTGCAGAGGATGTTGCTGTCCTGCTTCTCGTTCCGGTAGATGGTGGAAAGGCACATTGGGGATCTCCTCCTTTGGCTGGGGTTTTGTTACTTTCTGAGCTCCTCCAGGGCGGCGGACAGATAGCCGTTGGCCTGGTCGAAGGACTCCACCGCGTGGAGCAGCTGGTGGCGCACCTCCCCGCTGAGCTGGTCCGCCATGTCGCTGAGCTCTCCGGCGTGGTGGACGTTGTGATCCAGCATGTACTGGAGCACGGCGAGGACCTGCTCCTTAGGCATGCCGGCGTGGACATGGGGGTGGTCGTGGGTGTGCTCGTGGTCGTGGCCGAGGTGGTCCATAGCAATTCCTCCTGACAAATTGACATATTTTTAACTAATAACACTATACCGCAAATCCGCCCGGTTTGCAAGACATATCCGGAGGCAAAATGAAAAATTTTTCCGTCCCGTTTTGTGGAAACGGACGAATTTCCCGGCGCTCCCGGCGGGAGGGGCGGAGCCCTGCTCTAGTTATTCCCTGTTTTGGCGAAAATACAAAGGGGCCCATTGCGAAAAGCTGCAATGGGCCCCTTTAAGGGTATGCCCGGAGGCCATAATTCGGCCGGCGGGGCTACTGGAAGCGGAAGAAGCTCGCGACCGCGGCCCAGATGTCGGAGAACATCGCCAGAATGCGGCTCCACAGGGTGCTCTCTTCGGCCTGGGCCTCCTCCGCCGGGGCGGGGGCCGGGGCCTCGGCCCGGCGGATCTCCTGGGTGCGCATGACGTACTGGATGCTGGCGGTATTCTCATTCCGGCTGTCGGTGAGGGACTCCGGCGGGGCGGAGGCGTCCATCAGCAGGAGGTTGTTGTCCTCCCCGGTGTGGCTGGTCCACTCGTCGTCGATGAGCCCGTCGATCACGTCCAGGGCATCCCGGACGGACTGGGTGCTGCCGGTGCTGGCGGCGGCCTTGCGCAGGGCGGCGGAGACGCCGCTGAGGGACTGCCGGGTCCCCTCGTCCAGGCTGGGGCCGCTGGACTGGAGCAGGTCCCGGGCGGATCTGACGGCGGCGCTGAAGCCGGTCAGGGCGTCCGCCGCGCCGTCCACGACGGCCGCGGTGTCGGTGACGGCCTGCTGGAGCGACGGCTCGTAGGTGTTGAGGAGCTCCGTCAGGTCCTCGGTGTGTCCGATGGCGCCGTCCACGCTCTCACTGAGCCGGAGAGCCAGGGAGGCGGCGTCTTGCAGCGTCTCCACCGAGGCGGAGGCGTCGGCTTCCTCGCCGGTGATGTCCTCCATCAGCGCGGCCAGCCGGGCCAGGCTGTCCGTAACGCTGGTCAGGTCCCGGCACACATCTCCGGCGGGGCGGGCCACGCTGTCAATCATGGTGTTGACCTCCTCCAGGCGGTCGTTGACCCCGTCAATCACGCCGCTGGCCGTGTCGAGCTGGCCAAGCTTCTCCTTAATCTCGTCCCGCTGGCTGTAGAGCGCGTCCAGCTGGGCGGCGGTGGCGGCGTCCAGACCGGCCCCCATCACCAGGAAGGTCTGGAAGTCCCCGAAGACCGCCGCGCCGCCGTTGGCCTCGTACTGGCTGTGGGCGTCCTCGGCCTTGGCCAGGGCGCTTTTGATCTGGGCCGGGCTCATGCCGTTGATGGAGATGTCCATCCCGGGCACGCCGGAGATGCTGTGGGTGTTCCCCAGGGCCCGGCTCAGGCTGTCCAGGCTGTCCTCCAGCTCCGTCAGATCCCGGCTCAGGTTCTTGGAGATCGTCCCCAGGTCCTTGGCGGAGCTGCCGGTGTCGTCCAGCCTCGTCTGGATGTCCGCCAGATCGCTCTGGAGGTTCTGGAGAATCCGGCGGCTCTCCTCCACCTCGGGCCGCAGGGCGGAAACACCGGCGCTGGCCTCGTTGAGGAGCGTGCGCAGATCGGTGAGAGCCGCCTTGGCGGTGGGCAGGTGGCCGGGGAACAGGTCCTCCTCCGGCCGGGCGGCGTCCTCCTGTCCCTCCGCGGGCTCCGGGACCGGCAGGGTCCGGCCCGTCAGGGGGGCCAGGGCGTCGGAGAGGGCATCCGCCGCCGTCAGGGCCGTATCCAGGCTGTCATAGACCTGTCCCTTACCGCCGGAGAGGGAGGAGCGGGCGGTGTTGAGCTGGTCCAAGCCGCTGGCGGCGGCACTGAGACTGCCGCCCATGCCCTCCAGGGAGTCCAGGATGTCATTCAGACTGTCGGAGACGGCGTCGTAGGACGCCTCCGCCTTGTCCTTGGCCTCCCGCAGGTCCGCCACCTGCTCCAGCTGCTCCAGGGTGGCGGGCACCGCCAGGAGCATCATGCCGTCGTAGGAGAAGTCCTCGGTCCCCACCCGGATGGTGAAGTGCCGCTCCTCCCCGGGGAGCACCGCGTAGAGCACGCAGTAGAGGTTGCCCACCAGCTGGACCTGGGCCCCGGGGGCCTCCACAGAGAGGGCATCGTCGCCGTTGAAGACGGAGAGGGCGGTGAGGACCAAGTTGTTCCGGCTGTATTCCGAGGCCTTCGGGTTGGGCACGGCGTCCAGGGTGATCTCCACCACCCCCTTGCCCCCCGCCAGCGCCTCCGCCGGGGTGGGCACGCCGTTGAGCTTATAGGAGAGGGAGACGGTCCAGGGGAAGTCCTCGTAGGGCTTCGCCGTCTTTCCCTCGAAGTAGAACCGGTCCGGCACATCGCCGGTCAGCTCGAAGCTGACGGTCCCCTTCTCCACAGCGGCGCTCTGGCCGTTGGTGAGGTTGGTCACCTGGTCGTAGACGCCGTAGTCCACGATTTTTCCGGCGCCGTAGGTCCGGTAGCTTTTGACCACGCTGCTCTCCAGCAGTCCGCCGTAAGCGTCCAGGGTGGCGTAGCAGGTCTCGTCGCAGGCGGGGGCGATATCCGCCGCCCAGACGGGGGCGGCGCTGCCCAGGGCCAGCAGCAGCGCCAGGGAGAGGGCCAGTATCCGCCGGCGGGCGGGGACAGATGAGCGAGTCATATCGTATTCTCCTTTTGGATTTGAATTTGGGGCTGGGACGCGGCGGCCTTCGGTGTCCGCCAGTGGAGGCTGGTGCGGTTGATCACCGGCTCGAACACAGCCAGCAGAGCCGGCAGCAGGAAGAGGATGCACACCGCCGAGATGAGGGACCCCCGGGCCAGCATGACGCAGATGCTGCTGATGATCTCAATCTTGGAGATGAGGCCCACCCCCAGGGTGGAGCAGAAGAGCACCAAGGCGCTGGTGATGATGGAGGAGCCGGCGGCGTTGGCAGCGGTGAGGACAGCCTCCTGCCGGTCCGCCCCCTTTTGCAGCTCCTCCCGGAAGCGGGTGGTCATCAGAATGGCGTAGTCCACCGTGGCCCCCAGCTGGACGCAGCCGATGACCGTTGGGGCCACGAAGGGGACGACGGTTCCGTCGAAGTAGGGGACGGCCTGGTTGACGCAGATAGCCAGTTCAATGGCCGCCACCAGCAGAACAGGGACGGAGAGGGAGCGGAAGGTGATGGCGATGATGAGGAAGATCGCGGCGATGGAGATGTAGCTTGTCACCTGGAAGTCCACGTCCGTGGTGTCGATCAGGTCCTTGGTCAGCACCGCCTCGCCGGTCATCTTGCCGTTGGGGTCGTAGGACTTGAGGATGGCGTTGAGCTGCTCCACCTGGGCCCCCGCCGCGTCGGAGGCGGTCTCGTAGGCGGAGTTGATCATCACAAGCTGCATCCCGTCCCGCTTGCAGAGCTCCAGCAGGTCCCGGGGCAGAAAGAACTCCGGCAGTCCCGTGGGGGCCAGCTTGTCGTAGGCGCTCACCGCCTCCACGCCCTCCACCGCCTCCATCTTCTCCAGCATCTCCGTCATCCGGTAGCGGGGCAGGCCGTCGTCCATGACAATGAAGTGGCTGGAGGCCATGCCGAACTCCTCCCGGAGCTTGTTGGTTGCCACGATGGACGGCATATCCTGGGGCAGGGACTCGTCCAGCTTGTAGTAGACCCCCGCGTGGTTCTGGCCGTAGACGGCGGGGATGAAGGCGATGAGAAAGACGGCCAGAAACGCCTTGCTGTGCCGGATCACGAAGCGGTTGGCCCCGGACAGGTCCGGCATGAACACCCGGTGGGTGTGGCGGCGGATGGGGCCGTCCATGACGAGCAGGATCGCCGGCAGCACCAGCACCACGGTAGCCACCCCCAGCACCACGCCCTTGGCCATGACAATGCCGATGTCGCGGCCCAGCAGCAGGCGCATGAAGCACAGGGCCAGAAAGCCCGCCACGGTGGTCAGGGAGGAGCTGAAGAGAGAGGTGAACGCCGCCTGGATGGCAGCGGCCATGGCGTCCCGGTTGTCCTCGAAGCTGTGCCGCTCCTCCTCGTACCGGTGGTAGAGGAAGATGGAGTAGTCCATGGTGACGCCCAACTGGAGGACGGCGGCAATGGCCTTTGTGATGTAGGAGATCTCCCCCAGAAAGACGTTGGTGCCGAAATTGTAGAGGATCGCCATGCCGATGCTCAGCAGGAAGGCCGCCGGCAGCAGCCAGGACTCCATGGCGGCGGACATGACAGCCAGGGAGAGAACCACCGCCAGCGCCACGTACAGGGGCAGCTCCTGGTCCACCAGATCCTTGGTGTCCTTGATGACCACGGAGAAGCCGGCCAGGAAGCACCGCTCATTGCACAGCCTGCGCACCTGGCTGATAGCCTCCATGGTCTCTGAGGAGGCGCCGGGGGCGTCGTACTGGACGATCATCATGGTGGCGTCCCCGGAGAAGAACATGTCCGCCAGATCCTCCGGCAGAAAGTCCCGGGGGATCTGAATCCCCGCCGTGCTGGACAGCCACATCGCGCCGGTGACGCCGGGAACCTCCTCAATCTCCCGCCGCAGGGTGTTGGTGTACTCCGGCGGCATATCCTCCACAATGAGCATGGTGGTCGCCGCCATGTGGAAGGGCTCCTCCAGCAGCTTTTCCCCCTGTGAGGAGTCTAGGTCCGGGGGCAGATAGGTCAGAATGTCGTAGTTGATGCGGGTGGCCGCGGAGCCGAAGATGCACAGCACCAGCAGCACCGCCGCAGCGGCCAGAACCAGCCTGGGCCGTCTGGTCAGGGTTTTAGCTGTTTTTTCAAGCAACTTGGTTCACCTCATATCATAGTATTGAGCGGCCTCGGTGGAGCTGGCCGTCTCCGTCTCGGCGGCGGAGCGGCGGGGGACCTTGACGGTGTAGCGGCAGGCCAGCAGGTTTTCCGCCCCGTCCGCCGCCAGGGTCAGCCCCAGCATCCGCGCCAGCACCCGTCCGCTCTGGAAGGGCCGCAGCAGAAGCAGCAGTCCCAGCGCCGCCCCGGCGGCGGACAGCAGCAGAATGGCCCACCACTTGTCCATGCCGAAGTGCTTGGCGTCGATAGCGGTCTGGAGCCGGAGGACGCTGTCCACCAGGATAAAGAGCCCGGCGATAGCCGGCAGGAGCAAAAGAACATCCTCCGTCCGCAGCAGCAGGATGCCCCCCAGCAGGATGGACAGCACGCCCACGGCCAGATCGAACTGGAATGCCAGACGGTAGAGGTCGTTGGAGAAGTACCCGGCCAGCCGGACCGCTCCGGCCAGAATGGCGACGACGCCCATGGCGCCGCAGATAAGGCTGGCGGAGGCGTCCGGCCAGACCATCAGGGCCGCTCCCGCGGCGATGAGGACAACGGACACAGCGGTAAAGACTGTTTTCACGGTTTTCACAAAGCGCATTGTACGAAACCTCCCTTCCCTGGCCGCCGGCCCTCCGGCGGGCGGCTCCGTGTTGTTGAGGATAGAATAGCGCGGCGGCGGCGGTTTCACAACGGACAGGAGGGGGCCGGTGTGTCAAGAGGGGACAGGCGGGGCCGGGTGTGTCAGGTTTTCCCACTTGGAGGGATTCGTCACCATGAAGCTCCATGCGACGCCGCGCCTTGACAAGAAAGGAAAAATCATGTAAACTGTTTCAAAAAATCCGCGAAGAAAGGTGGGCGAAGCCATGTCCAATCTCACCAAGCGGGCCCTGGCCGCGTCGCTGAAGAAGCTGCTGGAGCGGGCCCCGCTGGATAAAATCACCATCCAGGATCTGGTGGACGACGCGGAGGTGAGCCGCAAGACCTTCTACTACCACTTTCAGGACATCTACGCGCTGATGGAGTGGTGCATCGTGGAGGACGGGAAGCGGGTGCTGGAGGGAAATGTGACGGCGGACACCTGGCAGCAGGGCCTGCGCAACGTGATGACCTACCTCCAGGACAACCGGGCTATGGTCCTCAACGGCTACCGCTCCGTCCAGCGGCAGGGGGATGCCTTCATCAAGGCCAACCTCTCCCGTCTGGTCCGCCCCCTGATGGAGGGCATCTTCGACGCCCAGCCCGGCTGTGAGCGGGTGGACCCGGAGGACCGGGAGCTCATTTTGAAGATGTTTTCCTTCGGTCTGGTGGAGACGATTCTCCACTGGATCGGAAACGGCATGAAACCGGAGGCGGACCAGCTGGTGGACCAGTTCGACCGGATCTTTGACGGAAGCATGGAGACTGTGATCCAGAAGTGTCTGAAAAAATAGGAGACGCCCGGATTCTCAACGAGAATCCGGGCGTTTCGCCGCCTGATTGCGATATTTTCAATTACGCCGGATCTCCGGCCAGGAGGAACCACCCCGCCGCATCCCCGGCGGACTCCTCCAGCATCTCTCCGGCCTCCGCCAGCAGAGCGGTCAGCTCCAGATACTGCTCCTCCGTCAGCTCATAGACCGCCCCCGCCTCCCAGGCGAGGCCCAGCGTCTCCTCCACCCAGGCCCGGGCCGCCGGGCCAGCCGCCGTCAGGCACCGGCCTCCCGCCGCGTCCTCCGTCCTTGTCTGTGCCCCGGGTGCTTTCCGGACTGCGGCGGTCGGGCTCTCGTCGCGCTCCACAGCAGCATCGCCGCTCTGAACCGCAGGGGCGCAGGCCAGGGAGACATCCGCCTCCTCCGGTTCCGCCAGCCGGGCCTCCACCGCCGCGCCGCCCCCGGCCGGTTCATCCGCAGCGGCGTCCAGGGCGCTCCAGCCCTTCAAAATTCCACCGCCGAAGATCCCCAGGCACACCACCGCGCAGCAGGCCGCTAAAGCCGCCCACCGCCGCCAGCCGGGAAAGGCAGCCGTCTTTTTCTCCGGCGCGTCCCAGGCCTCCGCCCGGATTTTCTCCATCACCCGGGCCTCAAAGCCCTCCGGCGCGGGCGTCTCCAGCCCGGCCAGGGCCTCCCGGATAGCCAGCTCGCTGTCCAGATACATCCGGCAGTCCCCGCAGAGCTCCAGGTGCGCCAGCAGCTCCCGGCACTCCTCCCCGGTCAGCTCGCCGTCCAGATAGGCACTGATCCGATCCCTATACGCTTCGCAGGCCCCCATCAGCGCCCCTCCTCTCCGTCCGATCCCTTTGTCCTGTTAGACGGCAGATAGCCGGATAAGTTCCCGCTCTCCAGCAAAATCTTTCGCAGGGCGCTCCGGGCCCGGGAGATGCGGCTCTTCACCGTCCCCAGATCCAGCGCCAGCTTCCCGGCAATCTCCTCGTAGCTCAAGTGCCCCAGCTCCCGCAGCACCAGCACCTGCCGGTGGTCCGGGCTCAGGGCGTCCAGCCCCCGGGCCACGGCGGCGCGCAGCTCCGCCCCCTCCGCCAGCTCCTGGGGCCCCGGGGCGGCGGAGGGGGCGTCCAGGCGCAGCTCCTCGTCGTCCAGGGACAGGTTTCCCCGCTGCTTCTTCCCCCGGCGCAGGCAGTCGATGGCGGCGTTGGAGGCCAGCCGGTAGATCCAGGTGGCGAACTCCGCCTCCTCCCGGAAGGAGGGCAGGCCCCGCCAGGCCGACAAAAACGCCTCCTGGGCCGCGTCCTGGGCGTCCTCCTCGTTTCCGCACAGCCGCAGGGTGAGGTGGTAGACCTTATTTTCATACAGCCGCACCAGCGCCGCGAAGGCCTCCGTGTCCCTTGCTGCGGCGGCGCGGACCAGCTCCCGTTCCGTCATGCGAGATCCCTCTTAATCCCGTCCGTCACCCGGCGGACGTCCTCCAGCGTCTCCATGTGTACAATCTTCTCCCGGTAGTAGGCCGCGTGGGGCACGCCCTTGAGATACCAGGCATAG
>JAIEIQ010000176.1 GCA_029065305.1 Oscillospiraceae bacterium | reverse complement strand
CCGAAATCACAACCGCGAAAACCACCACCCGAATACCGGGGACAGGGGGATCATAAACACGGAGAAGGCCATGGAGGACACGCTCACCAGCGTAGCCCGCTGGGCGGAGGGGAAGCGGGCGTTGAGGCGCTTGTCGCTGACCAGCTGGAGGCTGTCGTCCAGCAGACCCGCCAGCAGTCCCGCCGCCAGCAGCGTCGGCAGGAACTGTCCCTGTGCCGCCAGGGCGCAGGCCAGCACCCCTGTCCCGGTCAGCGCCGCCGCTTTCCAATACGGCAGGCGGTCCAGCCGGCCCGTCAGCAGACCCGCCAGTCCTCCTCCTAATCCTAAGACGAACAGGGCCGGACCCAGGAGGGCCGGTACTGGCACCGCCGCCTCCACCCGCTGCTGGAGGAAAAACCGGGTCAGGGTGGCCCAGGCCCCTACCAGGGCGTTGACGAACATGATTTTCACCGCCGTCCGGTCGGTTTTCAGAAGGGTCCACGCCCCCTGCGCTGTCTGCCGCAGGGCCTCCGGCAGGCTCCGGAGTGTGATGCTGGGGTTCTCCCGGCCCGAGCACGCCGGCTCTGACAGGATCAGCGCCGCCGCCAGCCCAGCCAGGGCGATGCCCGCGTCCAGCAGGTAGGCTGTCCGCCAGCCCAGCCGCACAGTGGCCCCGGCCAGCAGCATGGCCCCGCCGTCGCTGAACCGGTAGACGGCGTTTTGCAGGGAGGAGAACCGGAGATAGTCTGTTTCCCGGCCCGCCTGGAGCATACTCTCGTAGGTGACGGCCTCCCGGGTGCCGGACTGGAGGTTGTATCCGGCGGCGGATACCGCCAGGGCCAGGCAAACCCCGCCCAGCTCCGCGGCCCCCGCCATCAGCAGGGCGGAGAGGAGGAACATGAGCTGGCTGGCCATCAGGGTCCGTTTTCGGCCCAGAAGATCCGCCATGAGCCCCGAGGGCAGCTCGCAGCACAGGCTGACCACGTGAAAAACGCCCTCGGCCAGGCCGATTTCCACCAGGGAGAAGCCACGCAAAGCCAGCAGCAGCACCCATACGCTCCCCGCCGGGCGGAACCCCACGGACCACTCCAGGGCCAGCAGGGCCCGCTTCTGCCGGGGGAGGGAAAACAGTTTTGTATTTTTAGGCATAAAAATGGCGCCATCCTTTCTTTTTCGCAGTAAGAAAAGGACTGGCGCGGCCGTCTGTTCCGGGGTTCTGTTACCGGAAAAAGGGCGCACCAGTCCCTATGACGGCGGTATTGCAGCCTAAAAAGTGCAGGATCAGACCGTTTTGTGTCCAGCGCATCGCCTGGCGCCCCCTTTCTGTAAGCTGGGCACAGTTTAACACAGAACGGCAGGGCTGTCAAGGGCGCCCTGCCGTCGTCTCTTTTAAGAAAAGTGTTGCTGGGTATAAACTCCGTTGATTTTGCTAAAGCGTCCATCCATCTTCATACAGAAATGAGTTGGGAGCAGTTTGGCCCATTTTGAATCCTTGCAATAAGCAAGGGAATATTATATGATAATTATGATGATTTTTCAAAATGCAACCGCCGGTTGCGGAAGTTTCAATAGTCGTTGATAGTGTGCCACGGAGGATTGCGGTATAGTTTTGATAAGGAGGTAAAGTTGATGGTGTCTGAAAAAATATATACACTCAGACGGAAGAGCGGGCTGTCACAAGAACAGCTTGCAGAAATAATTGGCGTTTCAAGGCAGGCAATATCAAAATGGGAAGGAGGCTTATCCGTTCCAGAAAGTGAAAAGCTTATAGCAATCAGCGAATATTTCAATGTCACGCTGGACTATCTGTTGAAAGATGATGCTGACCATATTCAGGAAAGAGAACAGCAAACAACAAATGGACAATCGTTCAAAAGTCACAACGGGATGCTGTTGGGAATCATCACTTGTGTTGCGGGAATTATCGGTTTGGTTATATGGGGGCTAATTTCCATTTTGAATCCTCCAATATCAAACCAAATCAGCGAGTCTTCTACAATATATATTGACGGGAATGGCATTTTTCTTGTTATCTGCATTGTAGCTGTCATCTGCGGTGCCAGCTTTATCCTCAGAGGCAAAAAATGAAAGGAGACGTTTGTATGAAGAACCTTAGTACTCTTTTTGGTATTTCGGCAATTTTGCTGTCCAATGTAATGTGTGGAGTCGTTGGATTCAACTATGGTAAAATGGTGTGGGGCATTGAAAATGCTGGATATAGTGCTCCTGCCAATACTGCGTTACTTCTGAGCATCCCATATCTCATCGGCATCGTTGTTTGTGTGGTTTTGGCGTTTGTTTTTAGAAAAAGAAAGCAGACATCAATCGAGGAGAATAAAGTATAACATCAGGAGAGATACAGGTGATTGATTTAATTCAGTCACCCTGTACTTTCTACACTTCATATCTGGCGCTTTGATTAAAAATTTGAAAAGTTGGGCGTTAGCAACACCAATCTGAAAAGGGAACTGCCGTCTGTGAATGACGGGAGATAACGTGGTTTTCATGAGGCCCAGCTGTCCCGCCAGAGGAGGCGGTCGGAGACAGAGCTCGTCAGCAGCAGGAGGAAGGACAGCGGCCAAAAGAGGAACAGCGGCCCCACATAGCATCCCAGGGGCACCTCCGAGCACAGCAGCAGGCGCAGCAGGGCATAGAGCGCCAGCGCTCCCAGGGAGGCGTACTGGGTCCACAGCGCCAGCACGGCATATGCCCGCAGGCGCAGGTCCTCCAGACGCTGCTGGCGGAAAAGGGGAGTCAGGTCGATAACTTTTTCACTGGCGGTCCGGTACATGAGAAATCCCTCCTTATTTTGAGTTCCGGCTGTGGAATAAGCGTACCATAGGATCGATACGAAAATACGGACTGTAAATCGGGGCGCGCCGTATTCTATCTTAGTCGCTTGGGCGGAGGGATATGACACAAAACGCTTCTGCCTTTTGCTGGTTTTTTCGGCTTTGCCGCCCCGCTGCGGCATCCACCAAGTTTCCGGTTGCGTTTTAAGGAAAGTCTGCTATACTAGAGGAAAATCCAACAGATTACAGAGGAGACCCCATGGAGATCGGAACAGTAAAGATCGATTCCCGCCTGGCCCTGGCCCCCATGGCCGGGGTTACGGACGCCGCCTTCCGGCAGGTGTGCGCGGAGCTGGGGGCCGGGCTGACCTGCACCGAGCTGGTCAGCGCCAAGGCCCTGTGCTACCAGGACAAAAAGAGCCGCCAGCTCCTCATGCCCTTTCCGGGGGAAAAGCCCTTTGCCGCCCAGATCTTCGGCAGCGACATCCCCTGCATGGTCCCGCATCAGGGCGCATCCGTCGCCGGAGGACACCACCTTCCCCACGGGACA
>JAIEIQ010000175.1 GCA_029065305.1 Oscillospiraceae bacterium | reverse complement strand
CTGGAGAAGCGGCGGGAGAATGCCCGGACCTCCCGGCCCAATATTCTCTGCACCGCCGTTCCCCAGGAGGAGGGGGGACGCCGGACCGGGGCCACCCTGATTCTGAAGGACCGGAGCGAGGCCATGCGCCAGGCGGAGCAGCTTAACGGCACCCGGCACGTTGTCTCGGCCCTGCGGGCCAACACCCATGAGTTTATGAACAAGCTCCAGGTCATCTCGGGCCTGCTCCAGATGGACCGGACGGAGGAGGCCAAGGCGTATATCGGCGCCATCTCTGCCGTCCAGTCCAAGCTGGTGGCCCCAGTGCTCCAGCACATCCGGAACGCCAACACGGCGGCGCTGCTGCTGGGGAAGATCGACCACATGCGGGAGCTGGATATCCAGCCCACGCTGCTGGCAAACAGCAGCCTGCCGGAGCACAGCGCCTATCTGTCCACGGAGGAGCTGGTGACGGTGGTGGGAAACCTGCTGGAGAACGCCATTGAGGCGGTGGACGCCCAGAACGGGGACCGGCCCCGGAGCGTGGTAGCCCAGATTACAGAGGACGAGACGGGGCTTCTGATCATTGTCTCGGACACGGGGACCGGCATCCCGCCGGAGGACCTGGAGCGGATCTACACACCCGGGTTCAGCACCAAGGCCCCGGAGGGCCGGGGCGTGGGGATGAGTCTGGTGGGGGAGATTGTGGCCCGCCGGGGCGGGAGCATCGAGGCCGACTCGGAGGCCGGAGCCGGGACCACGTTCACACTGATTTTCAACAGAAAGCGGGGAGGCGCGGAGGGATGATACGGACCGTTATCGTGGAGGACGACCCCATGGTGGCCCAGATCAACGGGCAGTACCTGCGGCAGCTGGGGGATTTCCGGGTGGAGGCGGTGTTCTCCAGCGGCCGGGAGGCCCTGGAGCACCTGCGGCGCAGCGGGGCGGATCTGGTGATTCTGGACGTGTACATGCCGTCCATGAACGGGAGCGAGCTGCTGCGGCGGATGCGGGGGGAGGGAATTCCCACGGCGGTGATCATGGTGACGGCCGCCACGGAGATGCGGGTGGTGGACGAGGCCCTGCGGCTGGGGATCGTGGACTACCTCATCAAGCCCTACACCTTCGACCGGTTCCAGGCGGCGATCCGGAAGTTCCTCGCCAAGGACAACCTGCTCAAGAGCAGCACGACGGTGGACCAGGCGGTGGTGGACCGCCTGCTGGTAGGGGGCCCCGCGGCGGGGACGGACCTGCGCAAGGGGCTCCACCAGCGGACCCTGGCCCATGTCTGCGAGGTGCTCCAGGGGCAGCGGGGGGAGAAGCACACCTGCGAGAGCATCTCCGCCGCCACGGGGCTGTCGAAGGTGCCGGTCCGGCGGTATCTGAACTATCTGATCGAGACGGGGCAGGTGGTCTCCTCCATCGACTACGAGACGGGGGGCAGGCCCGGGGTGCTCTACAAAGTCAAGGAGGACGCGCCGCCGATCTGAGGCGCACGGCGTACAACAAATCAGGAGGAGAAACATGTTTGACAGTTTTTTGGTGGCGCTCCGGGTGGTGATCCCCATGGCGCTTTTGATGGGCATCGGCGCCCTCATCCGCCGGGCGGGGGTCATCGACCGCCCCGGCATGCGGGCCGTGGATCGGGTGACCTTCAAGCTCTTCATGCCCGTCCTGCTCTTTAAAAATATCTACGATACCACCCTGGGGGACGGCATGGAGGGCCGCGAGGTGGCCTTCGCCGTGGCCGGACTGGCGCTGGTGTTCCTCTTCGCCCTGCTGGTTCCCCCCAGGCTGGTGGCGGACCACAACAAAGCCGCCGCCATTGGCCAGGCTATCATCCGCTCCAACTACATCCTCTTCGGCGTGGCTGTGGCGGAGTCCCTCTACGGGAAGGGCAACGCCGGGGCCGTGGCTCTGCTGGGGGCGATTGTCGTCCCCGCCACCAACGCCCTGGCCGTTGTGATCCTGGAGATAAACCGGTCCGGGAAGGCCAATCCGGGAAAAATTCTCCTCTCCATCCTGAAAAACCCCATGGTGATCGCGGCCCTCCTGGCCCTGGCCTGCAAGACCGTGAGCCTCCAGCTCCCCGGACTCCTCTATGACGTGGTGTCCGACGTGGCCGGCGTGACCACCACCGTCAGCTTTATATCCCTGGGCGTCAGCCTGGATCTGGGGGAGCTGAAGGCCAACCGCCGCCCTCTCACGCTGGGCGTGGTCCTGCGGATGATCGCGGTGCCCCTGATCTTTATGCCCCTGGCCGTGGCGCTGGGCTTCCGGGGGCCCATTCTCTGCGCGCTGCTGGTGCTCTTCGCAGCGCCCGCCGCTGTGGCCTCCTATCCCATGGCTGTGGCTATGGGCGCGGACGGGCAGCTGGCGGGACAGCTGGTGTGCTCTACCACGGTGGTTTCTATCTTCACCATGTTCTGCTTTACCTTTCTTTTTCAAACACTGGGCCTGCTGTGAGCGGGCCCGAAAGGAGCTGATTTCCATGAACATTGTACGGCAGGCCGCAGCCGGGTCCCTGGAGTCCAGCGATATCCTGGTGACGCTGGCCCCCGGGGACGGGGAGCTGGAGCTGAGTCTCACCTCCTCCGTGGAGCGCTGCTACGGGGACGCCATCCGGGAGACCATGCGCCGGACCCTGGCGGAGCTGGGCGTCACCAGCGCCAGGGTGGAGGCGGTGGACCACGGGGCCCTGGACTGCACCATCCGGGCCCGGGTCACCACCGCCGTCCGCCGGGCGGGAGAGGAGGCGGGGGTATGAGGCGATCCATGCTCTTTCTCCCGGCCAACAGCCCCAATATGGTGGTCAACGGCGGTGTGCTGGGGGCCGACAGCCTTATCTTCGATCTGGAGGACGCCGTCTCCCCCGACGAGAAGGACGCCGCCCGGGACCTTCTGCGCAGCGCCCTGGAAGCCCTGGACTTTGGCCGCTGTGAGCGGGTGGTGCGCATCAACGGCCTGGACACCCCCTACTGGCGCCTGGATCTGGAGGCGGTGATCCCCATGGGCCCCGAGCTCATCATGCTGCCGAAAACCGGCGGCGGGGAGGATATCCGGCAGCTGGACCAGGCCCTGACGGAGCTGGAGAGCGCCCATGGCCTGACGCCGGGCCGCACGGGGATCATCGCCCTGCTGGAGACCGCCGCCGGGGTGGAGAACGCCTTTGCCTCCGCCTCCGCCTCCCCCCGGGTGAAGGCCCTGTTTCTGGGGGCGGAGGATTTGACGGCGGATCTGCGCTGCCAGCGGACCAAAGAGGGGGCGGAGATCCTCTACGCCCGGGGCCGTCTGGTCTGCGCCGCCCGGGCGGCTGGGGTGGAGGTCTACGACACCCCATTCACCGATGTAAACGATCTGGAGGGCCTGGAGCGGGACGCCGCCTTCGCCAAGGGGCTGGGCTTCACCGGCAAGGCCTGCATCAGCCCCGCCCACGTCTCCACTGTCAACCAGATGTTCTCCCCCTCCCGGAAGGAGATCGACTACGCCCGGGAGGTCTTTGAGGCCATTGAGCGGGGCCGGAGGCAGGGCAAGGGGGCGGTGTCCCTCCGGGGAAAAATGATTGACGCGCCCATTGTGGCCCGGGCCAAGCTGGTGCTGGAGGCCGCGGCGGAGCTGGGCGGAGAGGAGGCGGGCGCCAATGTCTAAGCTGTGCGGAACCCTGCGGGAGGCCATGGAGCGCGCCGGGCTGGAAAACGGCCAGACCATCTCCTTCCACCACCACCTGCGCAATGGGGACTTTGTCCTCAACATGGTCCTGGAGGAGGCGGCGGCTATGGGCCTGCGGGACCTGACGGTCTGCGCCAGCTCGGTATTCGACTGCCACCGGCCCCTTATCGGCCATATCCAGAGGGGCGTTGTCACCGGCCTGGAGACCAGCTATCTGTCCTCCGCTGTAGGGAGGGCGGTGAGCCAGGGCGTGCTGGACAGGCCGGTGGTGTTCCGGACCCACGGCTCCCGTCCGGCGGATATTCTCTCCGGAAAGACCCATATCGACGTGGCCTTCCTGGCCGCGCCCGCCTCCGACTGCGAGGGGAACTGCTCCGGAAAGTACGGCCCCTCCGCCTGCGGCTCCCTGGGCTACGCCTTTGCCGACGCCCAGAAGGCGGATACGGTGGTGGTCATCACCGACTGCCTCCAGGACTACCCCCTCACCGATGCCTCCATCGGCGAGGAGCTGGTGGATCTGGTGGTAAAGGTGGACGCCATCGGCGACCCGGCGGGGATCGTCTCCGGCACCACCCGGATGCCCCGGGACCCGGTGGCCCTGCGCATCGCGGAGCTGGCGGCTCAGGCCATCGACGCCGCCGGACTGATAAAGGACGGCTTCTCCTTCCAGACCGGGGCCGGCGGGGCGTCTTTGGCGGCGGCGGAGCATGTGCGCCGCCGGATGCTGGAGCGGAAGGTCAGGGGCAGCTTCGCCCTGGGCGGCATCACCGGCTACATGGTGGATATGCTCCAGGCCGGCTGCTTCCAGGCGATTCAGGACGTGCAGTGCTTTGATCTGAAGGCGGTCCAGTCCCTGCGGGAGGACCCCCGGCACCGGGAGATCACCGCCGCCCAGTACGCCAGCCCCGCGTCCAAGAGCACCGCCGCCTCCCACCTGGACGCGGTGGTCCTGGGGGCCGCCCAGATTGATCTGGACTTCAATGTCAACGTCCACACGGACTCCGACGGCTGCATTATCGGCGGCTCCGGCGGACACACCGACGTGGCGGAGGAGGTCGGCCTGACGGTGGTGGCCGCGCCCCTGAGCCGGGCCAGGATGTCCATTGTGGTGGACAAGGTGCTGACGGTCTCCACGCCGGGGAGCTCTATCGATCTCCTGGTGACCCAGTACGGGATTGCCGCCAACCCCGGCCGTCCGGAGCTGCGGCCCGCGCTGCAGAAAGCCGGCCTGCCAGTGAAGGACATCCGGGAGCTGCGGGAGCTGGCGGAGTCCATCAACGGCCCCGCCGCGCCCTGCCAGCCGCCCCGGGAGCGGGTTGCGGCCCGGGTCCTGGGCCGGCGCGGGGAGGAGCAGGATCTCATCTATACAGTATAGGAGGCGCGGGTATGTATGACGAGCTGACCGAGGTCGATATCAAGAAAATGAGGGAGGAGATCGACTACCGGGTTCGGGAGCTGCGGCCCAAGCTCATCGCCGACGTGCAGACCGCCCGGGCCTTCGGGGATCTCAGCGAGAACTTCGAGTACAAGTGCGCCAAGCAGGAGAAGAACCGGAACGAGAGCCGGATCCGCTATCTGGAGCGGATGATCAAGACCGCCAAGGTTATCTCCGCCAGCTCCGGGGAGGACTGTGTGGGGCTCTTTGACCGGGTCGTGGTGTTCAATGAGAAGCTGGGGAAGGAGATGACCCTGCGGATTGTCACCACCCTGCGGCAGGACGCACGGCAGGGGCTTATCAGCAAGGAGT
>JAIEIQ010000174.1 GCA_029065305.1 Oscillospiraceae bacterium | reverse complement strand
CTCCGCCACCTCCTCCGAGCTGTCCTCCCGCAGGATGATCTCGTTGAGACCGATGATGGTGTTGATCGGCGTGCGGATCTCATGGCTCATGCTGGAGAAGAAATGGTTCTCCGCCCGGTTCAGCTCCTCGATCTCCTTCTTCTGCCGCTGGGAGAGGGCGTTCTCCTCCTCATACATCCTGTTGAGGAACATGAGCAGCACGCTGGTGAGCAGCCCGACCATGATCATGGAGAACGCGGAGTCAAACAGGGCGCTCTGATGGGCGTTTGGCGAGGCCACCTCCGGAAAATAAAAGGCAGTGCCGTAGCAGAGCATCGTCTCCGCCGTGCACAGCACAAAAAACACAGTTCTGCGCCGCCCCTGGAGCGTAATGCAGACATAAATGAAGCAGAGCACAAACCACTCCGGCACGCCGCTGTAAAATCCGCCCGCTGAAAAGAAGGTAATGGGAAACAGCGTAAGCAGCAGCACCGCAATGGCCGTGGCGCCCGCCTGGATGCGCTTTTCCCGAATACTGACCTTGACGATCACCGCCATGATCACAAGACTTACCACCAGCATCAGATAATTCCAGACGCTCCTGCCCATGGGCAGCGTAAACGCTATGGCAATCATGCAGACGCCTGTCACAATGCGGAACATCCGCTCGCGCAGGCTGATCCTGTGGTCCGTGATAATCGTAAACCATTTTTTAATCACGCAGTTTTCCACCCCTCAAAATACGAAGTCTTTCAGAGATCGTCCAAGACGCTAGATACCGTCTATGTACGCGCAGAGCTCCACATACCCCCGCAGCAGCGCGGGGTGGTTCTCCTGAATGTAGTCCACGTCGCCGCCCTTTCCCGCCAGCTCCAGGGCCTTTGCCTGGGCGGAGAGCTCCTCCGCCCCGATGGTCAGCGACGTGCTCTTGAGCGCGTGGACCTTGACCGCGTAGTCCGGCCAGTTGGCGCTTTCATACAGGGCGGAGATCTCCGCCAGCTTCTCGGCGCTCTGAGCGCGGAACATCCGCAGCATTTCCAGGTAAAATTCCTCGTCCCCGCCGCAGTAGTCCAGCCCAAGCTCCACGTTGACGCCGGCCTGGGCCAGCCGTTCGCAGGGAATTGCCGGGCCTGCCGGCACCTCCACGGCCTCCGGCTCCGTCTTGGCCGCAGCCATTGCGGCGGCTTTCTCGGCAGCGGCCATCGCCGCAGACCGCGCGGAGTATTTGATCGCGCTCTTGGGCAGTACCTTCCGCAGAACCCGCTCCAGAACGATGCGCTCAATGGGCTTCGGAACAAACTCCGTGAAGCCCTCGCTGCGGAACATCTCCCTCGCGCCGCTGACCGTGTTCGCGGTCAGCGCGACCACCGGCAGGTCCTGATAGGCGCCGTTTTTGATCTCCCTAATCCGCTTCAGGGTCTCCACCCCGTCAAAGCCCGGCATCATGTGGTCCAGGAAGATGATGTCATAGGCGGTGCTGCCGCACCGCGCCACCGCCTCCCTTCCGCTCAGGCAGGTGTCCACCTCGATCCCGTAGCTGCCCAGCACGCCCTTGGCCACGACCAGGTTCATCTCCTCGTCGTCCACCGCCAGCGCCCGGACGCCCACGCAGGTAAAAGGCTTCCGGCCTGCGGCCTGGTCCTCCGCGAACCCGCGCTCCCCGATCTCCCCGTTGAGCAGGTTGGCAACAGACAGCGCGGAAAAGGGCTTGTGGATGATCAGAAGCCGGCTCTCATGGCTCAGGGTAAACTCCTTCTCCGCAATCACGATGACCCGCTGGGTTTCCGCCAGCTCCTCATAGTACTCCCGGTTCTCCTCGTACTCCGTCTGGGCGATGAACACATGGGTCAGGGTGTGGCTGCGCTGCAGCTTGAGCAGACCCTCAAAGTTGTGGGCCTGAAAGCCGCTGATATTGAGCCCCTCCATCAGGTTGAGGATCAGCCCGTCATAATATCCCCGGACCTCGTCGCAGCTGTACTTTTCCGGCTTGAAATAGCAGGCGATGCAGAGCTCATCCGAGCGGTTGAGCGTGATGCACGGCCTCTCGTCCGCCACGCCCTGGGGGATCACGATATGGGCCAGCAGGCCCTGCTGCCCCTTGCTGTCAAAGTGGATGAAGCCGCCCATGGCGTTCAGGAGCCCCCGGGCA
>JAIEIQ010000173.1 GCA_029065305.1 Oscillospiraceae bacterium | reverse complement strand
CCCCCAGCATCTCCTGGAGGTCGGAGGTGCCCATCCCGGCCCGGGACTCCAGGTCGGTGCCGCACATGTAGACCATAATTGTAGCGGTGTCCTTCCCGCTGCCCAGGATCTGGGTATACTTGTCCCGGGAGCCGCCGGCCACGGTGGTGTCCAGCCGGCCGGTGTTGGCCTCGCTCTGCCAGCCGCTGGAGACGCTGCCGCCTCCCAGACCGTCCAGCAGCTGGGACCAGCCGGCGGTCCCGGCGCTCTGTACCTGCTGCTGGCTTGCCGGAGGCGTCTGCCCGGCGGACTGTCCCCCAAACAGGGCGGTAAGCCCGCCGCCTCCACCTAACAGCACTGCCAGAGCGAGGAGGATCAGCTTCATGCCTCCGCCGCTCCGCGTTCCGGCGCTCCGGGTGCCGGAGGAGGGTGTCTGGCCCCGCTCCTTATAGCCGCCGGCGTCGCCTACCGGGCCGGTCCCCAGGCCATCCCCCTGCTTCTTTACCGTTTTGCGGGGCCCGTGACATTTTTCTCCCGGCCTCTGGGCCGTTTGTTTTCCATGGATACGCTCCCTTTCTCTTCCATTCTGAATCCCGTGAGGCCTTAAAACAGCACCAGATGTTTTCCTAAGCCCAGCGCGTCTTTTACGGCCCGCAGCTCGGGGACGGAACGCAGTTCCCTTTGGACGATCTCGCTTTCCTCTCCGGCGAGCACGACACCGCTTCCCAAAAGCTCTTTCAGCTCTCTGGAGGTCTTGAAGGCCGCGAACAATGCCTGCTCCTGCGCCTCGCTCAGCTCTACTGTTTGCGCGGCGGTGCCGCAGATGGCTTCTATGCGTCCTTTCAGAAAGTCCTGCACAGTTTCCAGCGCCTCAGAGACATTCGCGGGGACATCCTGGATTGTCCGGGACCACTGGAGACTTGCGCATTCGCCGTTCAGAAGAATCATTTGCCTGCATATTTGGGCCTGGTTTGTATCCTCCAGCAGAAACAAATTCATATCTTAACTCCCTTCATTGCGTTCCCCACTTCCGTGGCGGTTTGTCCTACCGTCACAAGCGTACTGCCATAGCGGCTGCATACCTGCTTCACTCGTTCCGGAGAAATCTCCTTGATATCGGACGTTGTGAGCAGTACGCTGTGCCCCACATGGCCGGAGAGCTGGTTTGGAATGTGGCTGCTGAGCTGACTGCTAAGAGAATCTTTTACACCGCATTTGCATTCTATCGAAATACTTTCGCCCGGGTTTACGGTTATTCCCAATACCGTAATCGGATGGTCCGTGTTGTTTTTGGCGATGACATCCGGACGGGTTTTGCCGTCCGCGCCTTCCACGGTCCGCTGCTTATCCTCTACAGTCAGGCCGCTCTCCGCCAAAGCTTCTTTTGTGGCCAGCTCCAGAACGGAGCCCTTGGCTTTGTCCAGCCGATCTTTCGCCGCGGCCTTTTCCGCCGGGGCAGCGTCCGGATTGTTCAGGGTATCTATCGCCTCCTGAATGGCCCGGAACTTCTCTGGATACTTCTCCGCCAGGGCCTGAATGCCCTCCGGCGTCAGAAGCTGCTCCAGCTTTGCGAGGAAGATATCCTTCTGCTCATCCGCGTCCTTCGGACGCTCCGTTTCTGAGCCGCTGCCGTCGGGCAAATCGGAAGCTGGCTCCTCCGTCCCCTTGTCGTCCGGCAGCTCGGAGCTATCTTCATCTTCCCCGTAGTCATCCGGCAGATCAGAGATATCTTCATCCTCGCCGTAGTCGTCCGGCAGATCGCTCTCGCACGCGGTCTCTCTGGCGGCGGCTTCTATTCCGTTCCCATTGCGGAGGAAACGCCCTATCGACTCCAGTCCCGCCGCCATCACCGCACCTCCTTTTTGGACATAAGTTCACGGAGCTGCTCTTCCCCGCGCTCTGTCCGGTTGGCCGCGTAGGCCGCCGCCATCATGCGGATTTGCTCCGCCAGCGCCTCCGACACCCGCAGGATATCGGAGATCCGCTGGTCCGCGATCTGCCGGGCAAAGGCGGGGTCCGAGGTTTGCTTCGCCTGTCCCAGCAGGCTCTTTCCTTTGATGAGGCAGTAGAGCACATGCCCGCGCTGCTCCTCCGGTATGGGCTTTCCGTGGACCACGGCCTGGCGCAGGAGCTTCTTCTCCACGACGCCGACATCCTGCTGGTCAATCCAGCGCAGCAGGCGGTCCGCCCGTTCCTCCGGCAGATCTTCACCCTCCAAGCCGCTGGAGAGAAGCCGGCTGAAAAAAAGCTCCATATCCGGATCACAGGGCGTCTGGAGCGCCTGTCCGCTCTCAAAGGGCTTCTTTTTGTCGAAGCAGTCCACCCGGCACAGGACCGGCTCCAGCCAGTGGTTCTGGACGACGGCGGCGATGCCACTGTCCAGGTGGGCCAGCTCCGCAATCTGCCCGTCGCTGAGCCCGGCGGCCCGGCCCACCAGCTGCCGGTCCGTCTCGTCCGGCAGACCCATGATAATTTTGGTGTTGGTGTTGCGGATGACCGACATATCCAGCAGTCCGGGAGCCTGGTCGGCAATGAGGAAGCCCTCGCCGTAGGTCCGCATCTCCGCGATGGCGTTGGAGAGCATCTCCACCGCTTTCCCCTGGAGGTTGGCCCCCTCCTGGGACTGGTCCGGAGAGGTCCTGCGCAGCAGATGGTGGGCCTCCTCCAGCACGGTGACATGGCGCAGCTGCTCGTTGGAGTCCCCGGCGTTCGCCATGCGGTATTCCTGGAGCTTGATCATCAGGATGCCCATCAGGAGGGCTTTTGTCTCCATAGAGCCAACCCGGCTCAAATCCACAATAACGTTCTCGTCGAAGAGCGCCGCTCCGTCCAGCTCTCTGTCGGAGCAGAAAATCTGCCCGTTGATGCCGTTGGTCAGCGACTTCACGCGGGTGACAAGGGCGCCTGTATAATCCCCCTTGGTGTCCCTGGAGTAGGCGGAGCTCTCCATAATCTCCGGCAGTCTCCGCAGCAGATCGCCGAAGGTGGGAAACCGTCCGCCGGGGCACTCCGAGCGCACCAGGCTCCATCCGCAGCCCGTATAGGCCGCCTCCATAGCGTCCTTCAGCACGGCCGGCATGGCGGCGTACATGGGCCAGCAGGCGTTGAATACCTCCACCAGCCGGTCGATGTGCTCCAGGACGTGAATTTCCGCCGGGAAGGAGAAGGGATTCAGCCGGAGCAGGGGAGCCAGCTTCGGATTGGTGCCGTAGACGGAGACGCCCTCGTAGCCGCCGAGGTCCTTCTTGTACTCGCCCTTGGCGGGCTCGATCACCAGGAATTTAGCCGAAGCGCCGTTCCGGAGGCAGAGCTCGCTGAGGAGGGTATATATCGTAGTGGATTTGCCCTTTCCGGTGGAGCCGGTGATAAAGGTGTGGGCCGTCAGCTCCTGCCTGCCCAGATAGATGGGATTCCGCTCCTCCGCTTGATGCATATGGTAGGTGCAGCCCAGGCGAATATCCCGGTGTATCTCCCGGAAGGAGTGGGGCTCCCGACCGAAGCGCGCGCACTGGATGACCGGCACGCCTTGGATGGAATAGCGCGGGAAGGCGAAGATATTGGACAGCTCCGTGGTGGAGGCGTTGGCCGTCGGCATAACGGCCGTGCCGTCCAGGAGATTCAGGAAAACGGGGTGGGAGAAGTGGGACAGATATTTTTTGAGCTCATCCAATTCCGAGGTTTCGCCCTCCCTGCGGTGCTCGTAGCTCCAGGATTGGATGAAGGCCGGCTCAATATAGGATTTGTCGCCCTGGGTAATGG
>JAIEIQ010000172.1 GCA_029065305.1 Oscillospiraceae bacterium | reverse complement strand
CTGTGGGGAGCGATCTGTTCGTGGGCGCGGGCACCGTGTGCATGACGGCGGAGGGCGTGCGGTTCCAGACCACGGAGGACGCGGTGCTGGCCGGCGGCAGTCTCTACGTGGACATTCCGGCGGAGGCGGTGGAGCCGGGAAAGGCGGGAAACGCGGCGGCCAACACCGTGACCATCATGGCGGCGATGCCGGTGGGGGTGCGGGCCTGCACCAACCCGGAGGCCTTCAGCGGCGGGGACGACGAGGAGGACGACGAGGCCCTGCGCCTGCGGCTGCTGGACACCTACCGCCGCCTGCCCAACGGGGCCAACGCCGCCTACTACGAACAGACGGCCCTGTCCTGCGACGGCGTGGCGGCAGCGGTGGCCGTGGGGCGGGCCAGAGGCGTGGGGACGGTGGATCTCTACATCGCCACGGACGCGGGGGTCCCCGACGAGGAGATGCTCCGGCGGGTGGACGGCGCGCTCCAGGAGCGGCGGGAGATCTCCGTGGATCTCCAGGTGCTGGCCCCGGCGGCGGAGCCGGTGAACATCGCCGTTGCCATCCGGCCCGCCCAGGGCAAAACCTTCGCCCAGGCCAGCCGCGACGCCGACGACGCCCTGCGGGAGGCCTTTACCGGGTCGATGCTGGGCCGGGGCGTCACCCTGGCCTATCTGGGGAACCTGCTCTACCGGCTGGAGAGCGTAGCCAACTACCGGTTTACGTCCCCGGCGGCGGATCTGGAGGCCAGTCCCACCCGTATGCCCACCCTGGGGAACGTGGCGATCACGGAGATGGAGGGCTGAGATGGGATACGGCGACTATCTGCGGGCACTGCTGCGGCCCCTGGGGATCTACAGCCTCCAGCCGGACAGCCTCAGCGGCAGTGAGCTGGACGCCCTGGGGCTGGGGCTGGACGGGCTGAGCCGGCGGCTGGCCTATGTGGAGCGGGAGAGCCAGCTCTCCACCGCCCAGGAGGAGGGCCTGGACCGGACGGAGGCCCTCTTCGCCAGGGCGCCGGTCCACTACTCCACGGACCTGCGGCGGCAGGCGGCGGCGGCTCTGCTGCGCATCGGCGGGGACTGCTTCACCCTCTCGGACATCAACGCCGCCATCTCCGGCTGCGGCATCAAGGCCCTGGCCCAGGAGAAGGACCGGTTCGGCTATATCCGGGTGATCTTCCCGGACGTGTCGGGTATTCCGGAAGGGTTCCCCCAGATTCAGCAGATCATTCTGGATATCATTCCCTGCCACCTGGAGGTGGAGTTCTACTTCCGCTACCTCACCTGGGCGGAGTGCGAGGCCTTCGGCTACACCTGGGCGGTGATCCATCAGCGGGCCTACACCTGGTACCAGTTCGAGCTGGCGGTTTAGCGGGCTTTTCCACAATAAAACTGGAGGGGACGGATGCTTCAATCCGTCCCCTCCAGCAGCGCTTTCTGGGCCGCCAAAGTCTCCAGGGTATCCCCCAGCTGGGTGAACACCGCCGCCCAGACCGCCAGCTCCAGCGCGGGCATCCGGTCGTAGAGGCCGTTGGCGACGCCGGTGACAAGAAGCGTCAGCTCCCTCGGGTCCATCTCCATCCCCTCCCCGCCATCCTATGCGCCGGACCGGGGCTGGGACCCCGGGGAGAAAAAATTGGTGTTTACTTTCGCGTAGTAAAGTGCTAGAATGGTGGCATCACTATCCACGGAGGATACAACAATGGCGAGGATTGCCAAGAAGCAGAAGCGGAACGGCCTGTACCAGGCTATACTCACCATGCAGAACGAGGAGGAGCTGTACAATTTTTTTCAGGATCTGTGTACAGTGACGGAGCTTCGGGCAATGGAGCAGCGCTTCGAGGTGGCGTCTCTGCTCCAGCGGGGACGGATCTACAACGAGATTTTAGAGGAGACGGGGGCGTCCAGCGCCACTATCAGCCGGGTCAACCGCTCCCTGGCCTTCGGCCACGGGGGGTATCAGGTGTACTTTGACCGGCTGGCGGAGAAGAAAAAGGAGGGAAAGCCGTGAGCGTCTATGAGGCGTTGGCCGGGGTCTACGACGAGCTGACGGGGGATGTGGCCTACGAGCGCCGGGCGGACTATTTGGAGCGGCTCTTCCAGAAGAGCCGGCTTCCGGTGCGGACGGTGCTGGATCTGGCCTGCGGCACGGGAAATATGACGGCGGTGCTGACGGAGCGGGGCTATGAGCTCATCGGGGTGGACGACAGCCCGGATATGCTGGCGGTAGCCCGGGAGAAGGCGGCGGGCTGGCGGGGCGAGCCGCCGGTGTTTCTCAACCAGTCCATGCCGAAGCTGGACCTGTACGGCACGGTAGAGGCGGCGGTGTGCTGCCTGGACAGCCTGAACTATCTGACCTCGCCCCGGGATGTGCAGAAAACCTTTGAGCGGCTGGCGCTGTTCATCGCGCCGGGGGGAATTCTGGTGTTTGACATCAACAGCGCGCTCTATCTGCGGAACCTGGACGGGCAGGTCTTTCTGGACGAGACAGAGGACGTGTACTGTGTCTGGCGGGCGGAGTTCGAAAAGCGGAACCGGGTATGTACCTACTGGATGGACATCTTCACCCGCCGGGCCGACGGGGCCTGGGCCCGATCCGTGGAGGAGCACCGCCAGCGGGCCTACGAGGTGGAGGAGCTGCGCGCCTGGCTTCTGGACGCAGGCTTCACCCACATCCGTACATACGGCGACTGCCGCATGAGCGCCCCCAAGGAGGGGGAGCAGCGGATCTACTTCTCCGCTATCCGGGGGAAATAACCACGAAAAAGAGGAAGACAGCCATATGGATCAGCTAGTCCGCGCCATGACCAGGGACGGCTTCGTCAAGGCCGTGGCCGTAACCACAAGAGATCTGACCGAGCGAGCGAGAACTATCCACCGGACCCTTCCGGTGGCCACCGCGGCCCTGGGCCGCACCTTAGCCGCCGCCAGCATGATGGGCAACGCCCTCAAGGCGGAGGGCGCGTCCCTGACCCTGCAAATCAAGGGCGGAGGCCCCCTGGGGACCATCCTGGCCGTATCCGACACGGAGGGCAATGTCCGGGGCTATGTTCAGAATCCCCAGGTGGACCTCCCCCTCCGTCCGGACGGAAAGCTGGACGTGGGAGCCGCCGTGGGCGCCGGCGGAGCCCTGACGGTTATCAAAGACTTAGGCATGAAGGAGCCCTACATCGGCAGCGTGGGTCTGCTGGGCGGGGAGATCGCCGAGGATCTGGCCGCCTACTTTGTGGAGAGCGAGCAGATCCCCACCGCCTGCGCCCTCGGGGTCCTGGTGGACCGGGACCAGAGCGTGAGGGCCGCGGGGGGCTATCTCATCCAGCTCCTCCCCGGGGCGGCGGAGGACACCATCGCCAAGGTGGAGGGCGGCGTTCTCGCCGCCGGCCCCGTCACCGCCCTGCTGGAGAGGGACAGCTCCCCGGAGGCCCTGCTGCGGACCGTTCTCAGCGATTTTGAGGTGGAGCTTCTGGAGACCTCCCCCATCGCCTATAAGTGTTACTGCACCCGGGACCGGGTGGAGCGGGCCCTCATCAGCATGGGGGTGGAGGAGCTGGAGGACCTGCTGGAGGAGCAGGGGGGCTGCGAGCTGACGTGCCAGTTCTGCGACCAAATCTACCGCTTTACCCGGGCGGATTTAGAAGCCCTTTTGACCGAGATGCGCGCCCAGCGCGAAAGCCGAGAATAGGAGGACGCCTATGATTGCCATCAGACCCTCCGCTGAGATCCTCAGCGGCAAGGACTATCGCCAGATGCTGGAGCATATCGAGCGGATTGGCCGCGTGTGCTACAAGAGCGAGGACGCCATCCACCCCGGCAGCGCCGAACAGTTTATCCGGAATATCATCGCCCGGGGCCACGAGTCGGTCATCGAGCACGAGTCCATCAGCGTCCGGGTTGTCTGCGACCGGGGTGTTTCCCACGAGATTGTCCGCCACCGCATCGCCAGCTACAGCCAGGAG
>JAIEIQ010000171.1 GCA_029065305.1 Oscillospiraceae bacterium | reverse complement strand
AGGAGGTTCCCCGCGTCCATGCTGCCCTCGGTGCGGCCCGCGCCCACGATGTTGTGGAGCTCGTCGATGAACAGGAGAATGCGGCCCTCGCTCTTCTCCACCTCGCTGAGGACCGCCTTCAGCCGCTCCTCGAACTCCCCCCGGTACTTGGCCCCGGCGATGAGGGCGCCCATGTCCAGGGCGAAGATGGTCTTGTCCTTGAGCCCCTCGGGCACGTCGCCGTTGAGGATCCGCTGGGCCAGACCCTCCACCACGGCGGTCTTGCCCACGCCAGGCTCGCCGATGAGGACCGGGTTGTTCTTGGTCTTGCGGCTCAAGATCTGGATGGTGTGGCGGATCTCCGCGTCCCGGCCGATGACCGGGTCCAGCTTCCCCTGCCGGGCCATCTCCACCAGATCCCTGCCGTACTTGGACAGGGCCTCGTAGCTCTCCTCCGGGTTCTGGCTGGTGACCCGCTGGCTGCCCCGGACCTTGGTGAGGGCCTGGAGGAGCTTCTCCTTGTCGATGCCGTACTGCCGGAAGAGCCGGGCGCTGGGGGTGCCGGACTCCTCCGCCAGGGCCAGGTACAGGTGCTCCACAGAGACGTACTCGTCCTTGAACTGTCCGGCGATCCGCTCCGCCGAGGCGAGGAGCTGGGAGAAGCGCCGGCTGGCGTAGAGCTGGTCCGCCCCGCCGCCGGAGACCTTGGGCAGACGGTCGATCTCCCCCTGGACCTCCCGGGCCAGGACCTCCACGTCCAGGCCCATATAGGTCAGCAGCCGGGGCACCAGCCCCTCCCGCTGGCCCAGAAGGGCCAGGTGCAGATGCTCGCCCTCCAGCTGCTGCTGGCCGTTTTCAATGGCGATGCTCTGACTGCTGGCTACAGCCTGCTGGGCGTTTTGGGTGTATTTTTGAAAATCCATGATAAAGCCTCCTTTTGGGCTAGTATGCCCGGAATGGGCATGGAGCCCGCGTTCCTTTCATCTGTTATGATACACCCGTCCGCGGGCAATGTAAAGAGGAAAATTAGCACTCTCGTGACGAGAGTGCTAATTTTCTGTGAACTCAGTATGAACAGTGCTCCGTCAGGAGAAAAGGCGCTCGATTAAATCTGCTCCTGGACCGCCCGCAGAGCCGCCTGGTAGAGCTCGTTGCGGCCCAGCCCCGTATCCGAGGCCACCTGCCGCACGGCGTCCTTCATCCGCTCCCCCTTTTCCCGGCGGGAGAGCACCAGCTCCACCCCTTCCTCCAGGGATACGGCGCGCTCCGGCAGCCGTTCCCTGCCGGCCAGCACCAGGACGTATTCTCCCCGGGGCTCGCTCTCCTGACAGCGGGCCAGAGCGGCGGACAGGGTGGTCCGGACGGTTTCCTCGTGGAGCTTGGTCAGCTCCCGGCACAGGGTGATCCGCCGGTCGCCAAGGGTCTCCTTCAGATCCGCCAGGGTGGTCCGCAGGCGGTGGGGGGCCTCGTAGAGGATCATGGTCCGCTCCTCCCCGGCCAGCTCCGCCAGGCGATCCCGCCGCTCCTTTTTTCCCACGGGGAGAAAGCCCTCGAAGGTAAAGCGGCCCGTGGGCAGGCCGCTCACCGCCAGGGCGGACACGGCGGCGCAGCATCCGGGGATGGCCAGGACCTCCACGCCGTTTTCGGCGCATAGGGCCACGAGTCCCTCCCCCGGGTCGCTGACGGCGGGGGTACCGGCGTCTGTGACCAGGGCGCAGGTTTCCCCCGACAGGAGGCGGTTCAGGATGGCCGGGCCAGAGGATGCCTGATTGTGCTCGTGGTAGCTCACCAGGGGCTTTTTGATGCCGAAGTGGTTGAGCAGCTTCAGGGACACCCGGGTATCCTCCGCCGCCACAAAGTCAGCTGCCGCCAGGGTTTCTGCCGCCCGCGGGCTCAGGTCGCCCAGGTTCCCGATGGGGGTTGCCACCAGGTACAGTTTTCCGCTCATAAGCGTCCTCCCTCTGTTGCGCATTCTTTTTCTTGGAAGAAAAAGAATCAAAAAGAACCTTTGCGCAAAACTCCGTTTTGCTTATTTTACACCATACGGCGGAAAAAAGCAAACGGCAGCGCTGAGGCGGGAAGCGAAACACGGACTTGCCTTTCCCTGGGGATTTGTGTATACTTAAGAAAAACGGCAAAACGATGGAAGGAGTAGATGAATAATGGCTGGATTTGAGGGGAGGAGCCTGTCCTGCGGAGGATTTAAGAGCGAGGACGTGGCCCGGAGGATCTTTGGCGGAGAGAATACCATTCAGACCCAGATGGACGTGGAAGCGGCTCTGGCCCGGGTCCAGGCACGCCTGGGGGTTATCCCCCAGGCCGCCAGCGACGAGATCAACCGCAAGTGCCATGTGGAGCTGCTGGACGTGGAGGAATACAACCGGCAGTACCGGATCACCAACCACCCCCTGGTGTGTCTCATCCGTGTCTACGCGGGTATCTGCGACGGGGATGCCGGGGAGTACATCCACTTCGGCACCACCACCCAGGATATTATGGACACCGCGCGGATGCTCCAGCTGAAGCAGGCCTATGAGCTGATCACGGAGAAGGCCGTGCGCCTGCGGGGGCGGATCGCGGAGCTGGCCAGGCGGTACAAGGGCCTGGTGATGATGGGCCGCACCAATGACCAGCAGGCCCTGCCCATCACTCTGGGTTTCAAGATGGCAACCTGGGCGGATGAGTTGGATCGGTCCATTGAGCGGCTGGAGGGGAGCAGGGATCGGATCTTTGTGGGCTCCTTCTTCGGGGCGGCGGGTACGCTGGCGTCCCTGGAGGAAAAGGGGCTGGACATCAAGCGGGAGCTGATGAGGGAGCTGGGGCTGGGGGACGCGAGGATCATGTGGTTTACCAGCAGGGATCGGCTGGTGGAGCTGGCGTCCAACCTGTGTATTTTGGCGGGGACCCTGGGCCGTATCGGCAATGAGGTCTACAACGGCCAGCGCTCCGAGGTCGATGAGCTGGCCGAGGGCTTTAAGCCCGGCAAGGTGGGCTCCTCCACCATGCCCCACAAGCGCAATCCCTTTATCCCCGGGGAGATTGTCAGCTATGCCCGGCTGGCCCGCAGTGTGATGGTGGACGCTTTGTCCAGCATGGAGGGGACAAACGAGCGGGATGTGCGGACCATCGGCCTGGAGAATGAGTTCCTGGCCCGGGCCTGCTGTTTGGCGGACGCGGCGGTGAGCCGGACCCTGGTGCTCATGGAGGACCTGGAGGTCCACGAGGAGGGCATCCGCCGGAATTTGGACCTGCTGGGTGGGCTGGTCTACGCCGAGGCGCTGATGATGCGCCTGAGCGGGGATTTTGGCCGGCTGGAGGCCCATGAGATTGTCTACGAGCTGGCCCAGAAGGCTATCTCGGAGAACCTGTCCTTCCGGGATGTGCTGCTGGCGGATTCCAGGGTGGGTGGGCGGCTGACCCGGTCCGACCTGGACGAGATAATGAACCCCGCCCACTACACCGGCCTGGCCGAACATTTTGTGGACGCTGTTGTGGGGGAAGAGGACTAGACGGCTGCTCCGCGGGCGGTTTTTCCGCCTGCGGCTTTCCCTTGGCTATTCCAAATTTACATGAAAAGGAGCGCGGATTTATGGACTACCGCACAGAGCACGACACCATGGGGGAAATCAGGGTCCCGGCGGACCGGTGCTGGGGGGCCCAGACCCAGCGGAGCTATGAGAATTTCGCCATCGGGACGGAGACGATGCCCGAGGAGATCATCCGGGCCTTCGCGGTGCTCAAGTGCGCCGCCGCCAGGGCCAACTTCACCCTGGGGAAGCTCCCCGAGGATAAAAAGAACGCCATCGCCGCCGCCGCACAGGCGATTCTGGACGGGCGGTATCCGGAGGAGTTCCCCCTGAAGGTCTGGCAGACCGGCAGCGGCACCCAGTCCAACATGAATATGAACGAGGTCATCGCCCACATCGCCAACCGGGCGGACCCGTCCCTGAACATCCACCCCAACGACCATGTCAACATGTCCCAGAGCTCCAACGACACCTTTCCCACCGCCCTGCACATCGCCGCCGCCCTGGCCCTGGAGGACACGCTCTTTCCGGCCTTGAAGCGCGTCATCGACACCCTCAAGCGGCTGGAGCGGGAGAACGAGGATGTCATCAAGATCGGCCGCACCCACCTCCAGGACGCGGTGCCCCTGCGGTTTTCCCAGGAGATCAGCGGCTGGCGGGCCTCTCTGGAGCGGGACTGGGAGATGGCCGAGCAGGCCCTGCATGGGGTCCACAATCTGGCCCTGGGCGCTACCGCCGTGGGGACGGGGCTCAACGCCCCCGCCGGCTTTGACGAGGAGGTGGTGGGGGAGATCCGGCTGCTGACCAATAGGGAGTTCACCTCCGAGCCCAACAAGTTCCACGCCCTCACCAGTAAAGGGGAGGTGGTCTTCGCCCACGGGGCCCTGAAGGCCCTGGCGGCGGATCTGATGAAGATCGCCAACGACGTCCGCTGGCTCTCCAGCGGCCCCCGGTGCGGCATCGGGGAGATCCGGATTCCGGAGAACGAGCCGGGCAGCTCCATCATGCCCGGGAAGGTGAACCCCACCCAGTGCGAGGCCGTCACCATGGTGGCCGTCCAGGTCATGGGCAATGACGCGGCCATCGGTTTTGCCGCCAGCCAGGGGAATTTTGAGCTCAATGTGTTCATGCCGGTCATCGCCTACAACTTCCTCCAGTCCGTGCGGCTGCTCTCCGATGCCATGCTCTCCTTTGAGAAGAACTGCCTGCGGGGGCTGGAGGCCGACCGGGGACGGATGAGGGAGAATCTGGACCGGTCGCTGATGCTGGTGACCTGCCTGACCCCTGTCACCGGCTACGAGAGCGCCGCCAAGGCCGCGAAAAAGGCCCACCGGGAGGGGACTACTCTCCGGGAGGCGGTTGTGGCCCTGGGGCTCATGAGCGGGGAGGAGTACGACCGGCAGGTGGACCCGGAGAAGATGGTCTGACGCGTGCGCCTGCCGCGGGGCTGAGAAAAGAGCGGAGAGGGCTGCTGCCTCTCCGCTCTTTTCCGCGCTAAAACTCGATTCCCCGCCGGGCAAGCACCCCGCTGTCATAGGGGTGCTTAAGCTTCCGCATCTCCGTCACATAGTCCGCCAGAGCGATCAGCCGCTCCGAGGGGTCCCGGCCCGTGAGAACCACCTCCAGCCCCGCCGGGCGCGCCTCCAGAAACGCCGCCAGGGTCTCCTCACAGATGGTCCCGTAGTTGCAGGAGGAGATGGCCTCATCCAGAATCAGCAGGTCCGCGCCCTCCCGCGCCGCCGCCAGGGCGTCCTCCAGCAGACAGCCGTAGTCCGCTTTGGCCCGCGCCCGGCCGGCCTCGTCCATCTGGCTGTAGCGCCCCGGAGCGGTTTTGCAGTGCATGGTCTCCACCCCCGGCAGAAGCCGGAGCAGCTTGATTTCCGAGGAGCTGCCGTCCTTGAAAAACTGGGCGAACAGCACCCGCTTCCCGGCCCCCGCCGCCCGGACCGCCAGACCCACGGAGGCGGTGGTTTTGCCCTTCCCGTCGCCGCAGTAGATGTGGACCAGGCCCTTTGCCTCTGATCTGTCCATAGCTATACCTCCCGATTGATCACGCGGTAGACGAGCTCCATATCCAGCCCTCCGCGCACCGCGTCCGCCAGGAGGTCGTACTGCCGCTCCTTATACGCCGCCGGGTCGAACCGGCCCAGCCCGGCGAAGTCCACGCCCTTCTCCCGGCACAGGGCCTCCAGCACGGCGCCGGCGACGCCCGGAGCGTCGAAAACGCCGTGGATGTAGGTGCCGTAGATCCGGCCCCGGCCCTCCAGCGGGGGGCGGTCCCCGCTGCGGCCCATGTGGATCTCGTAGCCCCGGTAGCCCATGCCGCTCAGGGGGGCAAGCAGGCCCTCCACCGCGCCGAACCGGCCGGAGGTCTGGGTCTGGAGCTTCTCGCCCCGGAAGACCGTCTCCTGGTCCAGCAGGCCGATGCCGGCGATCTCCGTCCCGGCATCGGCCTCCGCGCCCTCCTGGTCGGAGATGGACTTGCCCAGCATCTGGTAGCCCCCGCAGATGCCGATAACCGCCGTCCCGCTGTCCGCCAGCTT
>JAIEIQ010000170.1 GCA_029065305.1 Oscillospiraceae bacterium | reverse complement strand
ATGAGCCTGGACCTGCCCCTGCCCAAGAAGGTCTACGGCCACGGCTGGCTGCTGCTGGACGGCGGCAAGATGAGCAAGTCCAAGGGCAACGTGGTGGACCCCTACCTGCTCTCGGAGCGCTACGGCGTGGACGCCCTGCGCTTCTTCCTGCTGCGCACCTTCCCCTTCGGCTCCGACGGCAATTTCTCCAACGAGCTGCTGATTCAGACCATCAACACCGACCTCGCCAACGACCTGGGCAACCTGGTCTCCCGCACCACCGCCATGGCGGAGAAGTACTTCGGCGGGAAGCTGCCGGAGGCCAAGCAGAGCAATCCGGAGCTGGACCAGGAGCTGGGCGCAATGGCTGTTTCCCTCCGGAACCGCTATGAGGAGCAGATGGAGCGGTTCCAGTTCCAGAATGCCCTGGAGGAGATCTTTAAGACTGTACAGCGGGCCAACAAGTATATCGACGAGAACGCCCCCTGGGCCCTGGCCAAGGACATGGAGGCCAACGGCGTCCGGCTGGGAACGGTGCTCTACAACCTGCTGGAGACTGTGCGGATCTGCACGATCCTGCTGATACCCTTTATGCCCGAGAGCTGCGGGAAGATCTTTGCCCAGATTGGCGCGGACGAAGCCGCCCGGACCTGGGACAGCGCCTGGCATTTCGGCATCCTGCCTGAGGATGTGGAGGTCCACAAGGGTGAGAATCTGTTCCCCCGCATCGACATGGCAAAGGAGCTGGAGGAGCTGGAGCGCATCCAGGAGGAGGCCAGGCGCGCCGCCCTGCCCGCCATCGAGATCGAGCCCCAGACGGAGGAAAAGGTGGACTTTGACACCTTCTGCAAGTCCGATTTCCGGGCGGTAAAGGTCAAGGACTGCCAGCGGGTGAAAAAGTCCGACAAGCTTCTCAGGTTTACTTTGGACGACGGCACCGGCGTGGACCGGCAGATTCTCTCCGGCATCGCCAAGTGGTACGCCCCCGAGGATCTCATCGGCAAGACCCTGGTTGCCATCGTCAACCTGCCCCCCCGGAAGATGATGGGCCAGGAGAGCCAGGGGATGCTCATCTCCGCCGTCCACACCGAAAAGGGCGAGGAGTGCTTGAACCTGCTGATGGTGGACGATAAAATCCCCGCGGGGGCAAAGCTTTGCTGAGGACTGAATGGAACAGTATCTGACGATTTTTCTGATTACCCTGGTGACGGGCGCGGGCGGGCTGGCCCTGGGGGCCGCTCTGGCAGCAGCGATCCACAATCCCTCCAGCAAGATGACCAGCGCCCTGCTGCGCTTTACCGCCGGCGTGATGCTCAGCGTGGTCTGCTTCGACCTCATCGGCGACGCGGCGGAGGGGGAGGGGATTTTCCCGGTGGTGCTCTGGCTGCTCATCGGGTTCTGCTGCACCTACCTGCTCAACTGCCTCATTGACCGGGGGGCCCACCACGGCCACAGCCACGGACACGGGGAGGCGGAGCTGTACGCCTGCGGCCGGCGCAATCTCCGCACGGCGGGGCTGGTGCTGGCGGCGGCGGTGGCGCTCCACAACATGCCGGTGGGGATGGCTATCGGGGCCACCTTTGCCGGAGAGGCGGCGGCGGGCCACAGCGGGGTGCTGGCGGCGCTGATCATTGGCCTGCACAATCTGCCTGAGGGGATGAGCATTGCAGCGCCTCTGCTCTCCAGCGGGTCGAGGCCCGCGTATGCTGTCTCTCTGGCGGCGCTCAGCGGCCTGCCCACCATTTTTGGGGCCCTGCTGGGGTACTCCGTGGGGGCGATGGATCCGGCCCTGCTGGGGATAGCCCTGAGCTTTGCCGCCGGGGCTATGCTGTACGTGGTTTTCGGGGAACTCCTGCCCGAGGCGGAACAGCTCTGGCGGACCCGGTTCGGGAGTCTGGCCACCATGCTGGGCCTGCTGCTGGGGCTGGCCCTGATTGTTTCACATCACCACTGAAAGAAGGTGGGAGGACAGATTGTCCTCCCACCTTCTTTTGTCATTTGCTGTCGGAAAACAGGTACGCCTCGTGAATCCAGCCGAGCAGGGTCCCGTCAATGTCCTCCGGGCTCTCCACGATAACATGGTGCGTCCAGCGGTTCGGGTACGCCTCCACGCTCATAGCGATCCTTGGCGAGTCGATCTGATAGGACAGCCCGAAGGACACCATCATAAATTCCTTCGGCCATGTCTTTCTCCGGCGGACCGGAGGGGAAGCCATTGCGAACATATGCCGGTTATAAAAGGAAATCTGTGACTTTGATACCTTGATTTTCATCTCCGGATAGGCGCTCATCAGGCGCTCCCGCAGCAGCTCGTAAAGCGGCAGCAGCCGCGGCCATCTGTCCCAGAACAGCAGTTCATCTGCGGTCATCATACAGGCCCTCCTTTGTCAGGCCGCCGGCCGCTCCTGATAAAGGGAGCGGCAATGGCGGTATCGGTCAGAAGGCTGTACTTCTGCGGACGGCGGTAGGCGTTGCCGTGGACCTCCGTTTCCCGGTAGGCCCGGAGCTGGTCCAGATCGAGCTCTGCCGAGTAGATCCCCTCCCCGCCCCCTGCCTGTAGGATACAGGTATCCCGGGAGCCCTCCAGCCCGGGGAGGTAGGCAACCCCGTCAAAGACGCTGGATCCGCCGTTGCAGTCCGGGACGGAGTCCGGGTAGCTGCAGGTGGCGACAGCCAGCATATTTTCATACGCCCGCCCGCGCAGCTGGGAGAGCCGGTTGATCTCCATGGGACAGGCGTTGGGGACCAGAATCAGCTCCGCGCCCTTGAGCATGAGAATTCTCGCGCTCTCGGGGAACTCCCGGTCAAAACAGATCATAGCGCCCACCTGGACCTCGCCGCAGGCGGTATCCAGGGCAGTAACGTAAAAATCCTCGCCGGGGGTCAGATATTGTTCCACATCAAAGTCGCAGGTGTGGACCTTGGCGTAGGTCAGCTTCCGCTCTCCGAACCGGTCGAACAGGACCAGGGTATTGCGGGGATGGTCCCCAAACTGCTCCAGAAGGGTGATGCCTATGGACATGCGGAGCTCCCTGGCGAGACAGCCGAAGGCGCTGACGAACGCGCCGTCCGCCGGGATGGCCTCGGCGGACCAGTCCTCAATGGGACGGCCGTAGATCCGGTAGCCATTGCTCCACATCTCGGGAAACAGAGCGATATCCGCTCCTTTTTCCTTTGCATTTTTACAGGCCATGATGCCCTTTTCCAGGTTTTCCTCCAGAGTATCCCCAGGGGAAATCTGAAGGAGGGCAATTTTGAGCAGGGTCATAGCGTTCTCCTCACTTCATTTGGATTTCAGCTGGTGGCGGAGCTGTCGGAACTGCCTGCCGCCCAGATTATTGCGCTCGATGATCTGGGCGATGCTGCCCTCCGCGGCCTCCACCTCCGCCTTGAAGTCCCTGGCGGACACCCGGACGGCCCCGTGGCCCAGGATAATCAGCTGCTCCAAGCTGTCGGAGGTGGCCACCCGGACCCGGTGCTTCCGGGCGATCTCATAGGTGGCCCGCTCGATGTAGGTATCGGCGGTCTCCGCCTCCTTGGTGTAGGCCACGTGGATATTCCGGTAGCGCTCCACGGATCCCGGGTTTCCCTTGACCTTATAGGCGTCGAACACCAGGATGACAGCGCACTTTTTGTACCCCTGGTAGTTGCACAGCAGGTCCATCAGCAGGTGCCGGGCGGCGTCCAGGTTTTCCCGCGCCGCCGCCTTCAGCTCCTCCCAGGCGAAGATGATATTGTATCCGTCCACCAGCAGATATTCCGGTCCGGCGGGCTGGTCCGGGACCGTGCGGCGGACGGTGGGCTGGGGCCTGGGCGGCGGGCGGAACGCCTCGCCGGGATCGGGGCCCCGGCGCTTTGTCTGGCCGTAGGTCCGCTCGAAGATGGCCTGGAGGGCCTTCTCCTCCTCCCGGGTGGCGGGATAGGGCGCTGCCGGGCGGGCGGCGGGAGCGGAGGGCTCCGGGCTGTGCGGCTCCGGTCCGGACAGGCGCAGGCCGCTGTCCAGGTGGGCGTGGGCCGGGACCTGGTCCCACTTGACCACAAACCCGGCCCCGTGGGCGCAGAAGACGGAGTCCGGCGGGTTGTCCAGATCCCGCTCCGGGTCGTAGCCGGCGGCGGCGATAACCGCCTCCTGATCCCGGCAGGGGCGGTATCCGTCCGGGGAGCACTGGAGACGGCCCCTGCCCCGGGTGTAGGACGCCGCCTCCCGCCAGTAGTCCCCCAGGGCGGAGACGGGGACCGAGCCCTCCAGTACGGCGGCTTCGCCGTCGTTTTCCGGGGCGGAGAAGTTTGCGCCCATATTGGTCAGATCGCTCATGGCCCGGCCCAGGTTTTCCGAGGGAACCTCCAGCCGGAAGCGGTACCAGGGCTCCAGCAGCACGCTCTCCGCCCCCATCAGCCCCTGGCGCACCGCCCGGTAGGTGGCCTGCCGAAAGTCGCCGCCCTCGGTGTGCTTGAGGTGGGCCCGGCCGGCGGTGAGGGTGATTTTCATGTCCGTGATGGGCGACCCGGTGAGGACCCCCAGGTGGGGCTTCTCCGCCAGGTGGGTGAGGATCAGCCGCTGCCAATTCCGGTCCAGGCTGTCCTCCGGACAGGCGCTGGCGAAGCGCAGGCCGCTGCCCCGGGGCCCCGGCTCCAGGAGCAGGTGCACCTCCGCGTAGTGGCGCAGGGGCTCGTAGTGGCCCACGCCCTCCACAGGGGCGGCAATCGTCTCCCGGTAGACGATGCTGCCGGGGCCGAAGGAGACCTCCAGGCCGAAGCGGTCGGCAATGAGCCGCTGGAGGACCTCCTGCTGGATCTGGCCCATGAGCTGGATATGGAGGGCCTGGAGGCGCTCGTTCCAGAGGATATGGAGCTGGGGGTCCTCCTCCTCCAGCTGCCGGAGCTTGGAGAGGGCGGTGTGGACGTCGGTCCCCTCGGGCAGGAGGAGCTGGCAGCGGAGCACCGGCTCCAGAACTGGCGGCTGGGCGTCGGAGGCCGCGCCCAGGCCCTGGCCGGGGTAGGTGCAGGTCAGGCCCGTGACGGCGCAGATCGATCCGGCGGGGAGCTCGCCGGCGGTCTGGAACTTCGCGCCGGAGTAGACCCGGAGCTGGTCCGCCTTCTCCTCCCAGCTCTCGCCGGAGGCGGTCTCCCCCCGGAGGAGGGTCTTGGCCCGCAGGGTTCCGCCGGTGATCTTCAGGTGGGTCAGCCGGGCCCCCTGGGGGTCCCGGGAGATCTTGTAGACCCGGGCGGAAAATTCCGACGGGCGGATTGGCCGGGGGGCGTATTTCTCCAGGCCCGCCAGGAAGCCGTCCACCCCCTCCAGCCGGAGGGCGGAGCCGAAAAAGCAGGGGAACACCCTCCGGCGGGCGACGAGGCCGGCGATCGCGCCGTCCGTCAGGGACCCGGCCTCCAGAAAGCGGGCAAGGGCCTCCTCGTCGCACAGGGCGGCCTCCTCCTGGAGCTGGTCCGGGGGCAGGGTGAAGTCCACGCAGCCCTCCCCCAGACGGGATCGGAGCTGGGCGAGAAGGGCGGAGCGGTCCGCGCCGGGGAGGTCCATCTTGTTGACGAAGAGAAACACCGGCACCCCCTGCCGCTCCAGAAGCCGCCAGAGGGTGGCGGTGTGGCTCTGGACGCCGTCAGCGGCACTGACGACCAGGATGGCACAGTCCAGAACCTGGAGGGTCCGCTCCATCTCGGCGGAGAAGTCCACGTGGCCCGGGGTGTCCAGCAGGGTGACGGAGAGCTCCCCCACGGTCAGCTCCGCCTGCTTGGAGAAGATGGTGATTCCCCGCTCCCGCTCCAGGGCGAAGGTGTCCAGGAAGGCGTCCCGGTGGTCCACCCGGCCCAGGCGGCGGATATGGCCGGTGGTGTAGAGCATGGCCTCGGAGAGGGTGGTTTTGCCCGCGTCCACGTGGGCAAGGATGCCGGCGGCTAATCTGTTCATGGGACCTCCAGGTGTTTTTTCTCTATTGTAGCACGGGGACGGCGGGTTGTCAAAATAGAGAGAGCGGCGGGAGTTGCCGCCGCTCTCTCTATTGTCAGGAAGAATGGATGAAAAGAAGTTATCGTCTCTTGCAGAACCTATACTACCTGGGA
>JAIEIQ010000017.1 GCA_029065305.1 Oscillospiraceae bacterium | reverse complement strand
CCACGCAGGCGGGCAGATCCCCCAGGGTCTTGACCTTTACGCCAGTGGCGGCGTAGATGGTGGGGAAGAAATAGGCGGTGTCGGGGAAAGCAACAGGGGTGTCGGCGCCGTGCTTGGCGATGGCGTCGTTGACGGCCCCTTCGGTCAGGCCCGCGACGGCGTTGGAACCGGCATAGATCAGATCAGTTAACGCGCTCATATCAAAACAACCTCCTGTAAAATAGACTTCGTGTTTTTCATGGCTCTCTAATCATTTAATATACCAAAATTTATGGGATTTGTATAGGGCTTTTCCGGTCGTTCCCGAAAAAATTTTCGATCCCCTCCCCGGGGACAGCGGAGGACAGCAGAGGGACCGGAGATTTCTCCCCGGCCCCAGCTGGATTCGATTTATTCCTGATCCTTTGCGTCCGCAATAGTGTCAAGCAGGTCGCAGAGCTCCTCTACGGTGTAGGTATCCTTGCCGCTGTTCTTCAGCAGCCGCCGCAAATCATAGAGTACCGCTTTTTGTGTATCCTTGCGCTCTTTTTCAGTTCCCATAGTCAGCCACCTCCTACTGTTCAGTATAGTTTGTCCCAGCGGATTTGTCAACACAGAGGGCGGCAGGAAAAATTCCTTGGAACCTCGCCGTCCGTTTTTCCGACTATAGGGACAGAGACGTCTCAAAACGCGAAGGAGGGAAGCACATGAACGACCAACAGATCATAGACCTCTACTGGCGGCGGAGCGAGGACGCCGTCCGGGAGACGGAGGCGAAATACGGCCCCTACTGCCGGACCGTGGCGGGGAATATCCTGGCGGACCGGCTGGACGCGGAGGAGTGCGTCAGCGATGCGTGGCTGCGGGCCTGGAACGCCATGCCGCCCCACCGGCCCAATAAGCTGCGGCTGTTTCTGGGGAAGCTGACCCGCTCCGCCGCCTGCGACGCCCTCCGCTCCCGGACCGCCCGGAAGCGGGGCGGCGGGGAGTGCCTGCTGGCGCTGGAGGAGCTGGGGGAGTGCGTGCCGCCGGTTCCGGGAGCGGACCGGGCGGTGGAGGAACGGGAGCTGGCGGAGATTCTCAGCCGTTTTCTGCGGGCCCTGCCGGAGCGGGACTGCAATGTGTTCCTGCGGCGGTACTGGTACGCGGAGCCCCTGGAGGAGATTGCCCGGCGGTACGGAATGAAACTGAACACGGTAAAGACCCGGCTGTTCCGGATACGGGGCAGACTGCGGGACTATCTGGAAAAGGAGGGGATTCTTCTATGAACGGGAAGGAAAAGCTGTTTGCCGCCCTGAGCGGCGTGGACGAGGAGCTGCTGGAGCGGAGCGAGAGAGGCGCGGGGAGCCCGGTCCGCTGGCTGGGCTGGGGGATGGCGCTGGCGGCGTGCCTGGCGGTGGTGATCGCTGCTGCTACGGTGCTGCCGGCGGCGGAACAGCCGCCGGAGGACGCGCCCCCAACAGACGGAGACAGGGTGGAACAGCCCGCCGGGCCGATCGCCCCCGTGCTGCCCGAGGGGGAGGGCCAGTACCACCTGCTGCAATTCCGCATGGATCGGAAGCAGGACGCGCCGGGCTTCAGCCTCTTTATCAACGAGGAGAAGTACTACACCTATGAGCAGGAGGGGGTCTACGTTATCCAGCCCAGGCTGTCGCCGGAGAATCTGCCGGAGTGCAGGCTGGAGATCTCCTGGACCGGGACGCCGCCGGAGGAGGAGGCCGGGAATGAGGCCAGCCGGCTGGGGAGCCTCTATGAAAATGTGTGGAACAACCACAGCGGCGTCGTGGAGAGCATGTGGCCCCCGCCCTGGGACGCCTATATTATCTGGGCGGACAGCGGCATGGAGTGGGACGACGCCCAGCGGCTGACCTGGGTGGTCAGCGACGGCAGGGGCGGGTCCTTTATCCTCTCCGCCAGCTACTTCACGGAGGCCACAGAGGGCCACGGGGCCATGTTCTACGACATGATGTGCACCTTCCGGACGGAGCCGGAGGGGGACACCCCGGCCTGGCAGGCGTCCCTGGAGGAGGCGGCGGAGGCGCTGATCCGGGAGACCTTCAGCGGCATGGGCGTGGAGGCCAGCGTGTCCAGCATCGAGTACAGCGTCTCCCAGGAGGGGGACGATCTCACCGCCCAGATCTCCGTCCGGTACCGGCAGGGGAGCGAGGAGCCCTGGGAGACGCTGGAGCTGGCGCTCTCCTGGGGGGACGGCGTGTGGAGCGCCGGAGCGCCCCAGCCCTAGCGCGGAAAAAGAGCCGCCGGGAAGCAATACGCTTCCCGGCGGCTCTGTCCGCTCCCTCAAACCTGCCGCAGGCGGAAGGTCTTCACCAGGTCCTTGAGCACCCGGGCCTGGGCGCTGAGCTCCTCACTGGTGGCCGCGCTCTCCTCGGCGGCGGCGGAGTTGGTCTGGACCACAGCGGAGATCTGGCCGATCTGGGTCTGAATCTGCTCCACCGCGTCGGCCTGGTTCTGGGCGTCACCGGCGATGCCGTTGATGGTGTCCACAATCCCCTGGGCCTTTGAGACGACGCCTGCCAGCTGGCCCGCCGTGTCACCGGCAATCCGGGTTCCCTGCCCCACTGCGGCGATGGACCGGGCGATGAGGGCCGCAGTGGACTGGGAGGCCTCCGCGCTCTTGCTGGCCAGGTTGCGGACCTCGTCGGCCACCACGGCGAAGCCCTTGCCGGCGGTGCCCGCCCGCGCCGCCTCCACGGCGGCGTTCAGGGCCAGGATATTGGTCTGGAAGGCGATATCCTCAATGGTCTTCATGA
>JAIEIQ010000169.1 GCA_029065305.1 Oscillospiraceae bacterium | reverse complement strand
CGTCCGGGAGGCCATGCGGGAGGTCCGCCTGGCCCTGCTGGAGGCGGACGTGAGCTACAAGGTGGGCAAGGACTTTGTAGCCAAGGTCACGGAGCGGGCCGTGGGCTCCGACGTGCTGGAGAGCCTGACCCCGGCCCAGCAGATCATCAAGATTGTGGACGAGGAGCTTACCGTCCTCATGGGCGGCGCCAGCGCCAAGCTGGCCACGGCCTCCCGCCCGCCCACAGTGATCATGATGGTGGGCCTCCAGGGCGCCGGTAAGACCACCAACGGCGCCAAGCTGGCGGGATACCTGCGCAGTCAGATGGGCAAGCGGCCCCTGTTAGTGGCCTGCGACGTGTACCGGCCCGCCGCCATCAAGCAGCTGCAGGTGGTGGGGGAGCAGCTGAATATTCCCGTCTTTGCCCTGGGGCAGGTCAACCCGGTCCAGATCGCCCAGCACGCCGTGCGCCACGCCCGGGACAACGGCTTTGATACCGTACTGCTGGACACCGCCGGCCGGCTCCATATCGACGAGCAGCTCATGGAGGAGCTCAAGAAAATCAAAGCCGCTGTGAATCCCAATGAGATCCTGCTGGTGGTGGATGCCATGACCGGCCAGGACGCGGTGAACGCCGCTACAGCCTTTGACGATGCCCTGGGTATCGACGGCGTGCTGCTGACCAAGCTGGACGGCGACGCCCGGGGCGGCGCGGCCCTGTCCATCCGGGCGGCAACCGGGAAGCCCATCAAGTTCGTGGGCACCGGTGAGAAGTTGGATATGATCGAGCTCTTCCACCCGGACCGGATGGCCAGCCGTATTCTGGGTATGGGGGACATGCTCTCCCTTATTGAAAAGGCAGAGAAGAGCTTCGACGAGAAGAAGGCGGCGGAGCTGGAGGAGAAGCTGAAGAAGAACCGCTTCACCCTCGCAGACTACCTGGAGCAGATGGGCCAGCTGCGGAACATGGGAGATCTGAGCCAGATCGCCGCCATGATGCCCGGACAGATGGGCAAGCAGATGGCGGGAGCCCAGGTGGACGAAAAGCTCCTGGACCGCCAGGAGGCGATCATCCGTTCTATGACGCTCAAGGAGCGGGAGAACCCCGGCATCCTCAACGCCAGCCGGAAAAAGCGCATCGCCGCCGGCTGCGGCCTGGAGGTGGCGGACGTCAACCGGCTGCTCAAGCAGTATGAGCTGATGCTCCAGCTGACCCGCCAGTTCTCCAAGGGGAAGCTGCCCAAGGGCCTGGGCGGACTTCCGGGGCTGGGAAAGATGGGCGGCATGAGCAAAATGCACGGCTTTGGCCGGAAGAAGCGCCTGAAGTGACAGCGGTAATAAATGCGCCAGCATTTATCATAAAAACAACACTATTTTATTACATTTTGGAGGAAAACAGACATGGTTAAGATCAGACTGCGCCGTATGGGCGCGAAGAAGGCTCCCTTCTACCGCGTGGTGGTGGCCGACAGCCGCTTTCCCCGGGACGGCCGGTTCATCGAGGAGATCGGCACCTACAACCCCTGCGTCTCCCCTGCGGAGATTAAGATTGACGCCGAGCGGGCGAAGGAGTGGATCAAGACCGGCGCTCAGCCCACGGACACGGTCCGCGCTCTGCTGAAAAAGGCCGACGTGCTTTAATGGAAGAGGTTGGAGGGCACAGCATGAAGGACTTGCTGCTCTACATCGCCAGGAACCTGGTGGACAACCCCGACGCTGTCTCCGTCACGGAGATCGAGGGCGAGCAGGAGCTGACGCTGGAGCTGCGTGTCGCCCCGGAGGACATGGGGAAGGTTATCGGTCGTCAGGGCCGCATCGCCAAGGAAATCCGAACCCTGGTCCGCGCCTATGCCCAGCGGCTTGGGCAGAAGGTTTCTGTGGATATCGTAGACTAAGACCGGGCCCTGCGGGGCCCGGCCTTTTTGACCGAACGCGGATTCGGCGGGCAGGTCCGGGGATGGAATCTTGCTTTACAGCCGGCTGAAAAGCTGGTATACTATCGAAAAACGGCGTGGACCGCTGAATCAAAAGGAGAGACGATATGACAAAAGGAACACTCACCGGCGTGGGCGTGGGGCCCGGGGACCCGGAGCTGCTGACCCTCAAGGCGGTCCGCGTCCTGCGGGAGGCGGACGTTGTCGCCGTGCCGGACAAGGGGGCGGGGGAGCGGACCGCCATGTCCATCGCGGCGGCGTACATCCAGGACAAGCCCATCCTCCCCTGCGCTACCCCCATGGTCCGGGACAAGGCCGCTCTGGCGGAGGCCCACGGGGCCATCGCGGACAGGCTCTGCGCCCTGCTGGAGGAGGGAAAGCGGGTGGCCTTCATCACCCTGGGGGACCCCTCCATCTACTCCACCTATCTCTACGTCCACCGGCTGGTGCTGGCGCGGGGATACGCAGCGGAACTGGTGCCGGGGGTGCCCTCCTTCTGCGCCGCCGCCGCGAGTCTGAACATGGGGCTGTGCGAGGGCAGTGAGCGTCTGCTCATCGTCCCCGCCTCCCACCGGGACATTTCCGACTGCCTGGACACCGACGCCAACCTGGTGTTCATGAAGGCGGGGAAGGACCTGGGGGCCCTGCGGGACCGGTTGGCCCGGGAGGGGCTTCTGGAGAACGCCTCCCTGGCGGCCAACTGCGGCATGGAGGGGGAGGTCCTCTGCCCCCGGCTGTCGGAGCTGGAGGAGGAGACGGGGTATTTCTCCCTGGTCGTCGTCAAACGGGGGGAGAAATGAGCCTGCGGTTTCCCCTCTTTGTGGATTTGAGCGGCAAAAAGGCGGTGGTGGTCGGCGGCGGGACGGTGGGACTCCGGCGGGCCAGGGCGTTGCGGGATTTCGGCGCGGCGGTTACGGTGGTTGCGCCGTCCCTCGGAGCCCCGCTGGAGGGGGTCGCGCACATCGCCCGGCGCTATCAGGCGGGCGATCTGGCGGGGGCCTTTCTGGCCGTAGCGGCCACGGACGACCGGGCGGTGAACCGGGCCGTCCGGGAGGAGGCCCAGGACAGCGGCGTCTTGGTCAACGTGTGCGACTGCCAGTCGGAGTGCGGCTTCTTCTTCCCGGCCATCTGCCGGACCGGGAACCTGGTGGCCGGGGTGGCGGGGGACGGTACTGACCACCGCCGCACCGCCCAAGCCGCCGCCACTATTCGGAAAGCATTGGAGGAGCTGCCATGAAAATACGCGTGGGGAGCCGGGAGAGCCGTTTGGCCGTCCTCCAGGCGGAGCTGCTGGTGGAGGCCGTCCGCGCCGCCCGCCCGGATATCGAGTGGGAGATTGTGACCATGAAGACCACCGGCGACAGGATTCTTGACCGGACCCTGGACAAAATCGGCGGCAAGGGCCTCTTTGTCCGGGAGCTGGATCAGGCCCTGCGGGAGGGGCGGGTGGATGTGACCGTCCACAGCTGCAAGGATCTGCCCATGGAGGAGGACCCGGAGCTGCCCATCGCGGCCTTCTCCAGGCGGGAGGACCCCCGGGACGCGCTTATCCTGCCGGAGGGCGCGGCGGAGCTGGATTTCTCCAGGCCCATCGGCTGTGCCAGCCTCCGGCGGAAGATTCAGCTCCAGAAGCTCTTTCCCCAGGCGAGTATTGAGCCGGTGCGGGGGAACGTGCTGACAAGGCTGGAGAAGTTGGACGGCGGACAGTTCTCCGCCCTGGTGCTGGCGGCGGCAGGGCTGAAGCGCCTGGGGCTGGAGGGCCGGATCTCCCGGATCTTTTCCGCAGACGAGCTCCTGCCCGCTGCGGGCCAGGGGATTTTGGCCGCCCAGGTCCGCTCCGGGGAGGACGCCTCCTGGCTGGCCCCCTTCGCGGACCGGGAGAGCGGCGTCCGGGCCCGGGGGGAGCGGAGCTTTGTCAAAGCCCTGGACGGCGGGTGCAGCTCCCCGATTGCCGCCTTCGCGGTGGTGGAGGGGGAGGCGCTGCCCCTCACCGGCATGGGCGCCGGGGGAGAAAAAAGCGCCCTCACCGGACCCGCCGGCCAGCCGGAGGAGCTGGGCCGGGCCCTGGCGGAGCGGATGCGGAAGGAGGGGCTCGCGTGAGCGGAAAAGTGATTCTGGTGGGCGCGGGCCCCGGGGATCCGGGCCTGCTGACGGTGAAGGGCCGAAAAGCCCTGGAATCGGCGGAGGTGGTGGTCTACGACCGGCTCGTCAGCCCCGCCGTGCTGGCTATGATCCCCGAGGGGGCCGAGGCCGTTGACGTGGGCAAGCGCGCCGCCCGGCACACGGTTCCCCAGGGGGAGATCAATCAAATCCTGCTGCGGAAGGCCCGGGAGGGAAAGCTGGTGGTCCGGCTGAAGGGCGGGGACCCCTTTGTCTTTGGCCGGGGCGGCGAGGAGCTGGAGGCTCTGGCGGAGCAGGGGATTGACTTCGAGGTCATCCCCGGCGTCACCTCTGCCGTGGCGGCTCCGGCCTACGCCGGGATCCCCGTGACCCACCGGGACTGCTGCTCGTCCCTCCATATCGTCACCGGCCACCGGCGGGAGGGAACGGCCCTGGACATCCGGTTCCGCGCCCTGGTCCAGGG
>JAIEIQ010000168.1 GCA_029065305.1 Oscillospiraceae bacterium | reverse complement strand
TCATGGGCGCGCCGATGGCCCCGTTGAGGTCGCCGGGGGTTTTCCGCGTGTTGTACCGCTGTGACAGGATGCCGGCCAGCAGCTCCTTGAGGGTGGTTTTCCCCATGCTGCCGGTGATCTGGACCACGGGGATGTCAAACTGCCCCCGGTACCAGGAGGCCAGATCCCGCAGGGCCCGCTTGGTATCGGACACCCGGATGTAGGTTCTGTCCGCCCGGACCGTCTCCGGAAGCCGGGCGCAGATCACCGCCGCCGCCCCCTTGTCCAGGGCCATGTCAATATAGTCGTGGCCGTCGAAGCTGCCGCCCTTGAGGGGGACAAAGAGGGCTCCCGGCGGAATGGTCCGGCTGTCGGTGGAAATTTCGGTGATTGCAGTGTCGGGACTGCCCAGGAGTTCTCCCCCCGTGGCGGAGGCGATTTGAAGCGCGGTTGTGGGAAGCATAGACGGTCCTTTCTCCGCCGGAGGGGCGGATTGACAATTTGATGCGGGTCATATAGTATATCATGGGTTTTCCGGGAAAACAACCTTTTTCAGGCAAATCGCGGTCCTTACAGCCCCTCCAGCTCCTCCAGCCACAGCCGGGCCGCGGCGTCCGAGGGCATCCGCCAGTCCCCCCGGGGGCTGAGGGCCACAGAGCCCACCTTGGGCCCGTCGGGCAGACAGGAGCGCTTGAACTGCTGGGCAAAGAAGCGGCGGTAAAAGCTCCTGAGCCACTTGAGGATAACCTCCCGGCTGTAGGACCGGCCCATAGCCTGCTCCGCCAGCCGCAGCACCTTCCGGGGGCCGAAGCCCCAGCGGATCACGTAGTACAGGAAAAAGTCGTGGAGCTCGTAGGGGCCCACCAGCTCCTCCGTTCTCTGGCTGATCTCCCCCTGCACCGCCGGCAGCAGCTCCGGGGAAACCGGCGTATCCAGAATATCCTCCAGCACGTCCGTCAGCTCCTGGTCCTTGTCCAGGTTGTCCCGGGCCACATAGTCCACCAGATGGCGCACCAGGGTCTTGGGGATGGAGGCGTTGACGCTGTACATGCTCATGTGGTCCCCGTTGTAGGTGGCCCAGCCCAGGGCCAGCTCGCTCAGATCCCCGGTGCCGATGACCAGGCCCCCGGTCTGGTTAGCCACGTCCATGAGCACCTGGGTCCGCTCCCGGGCCTGGGCGTTCTCAAAGGTCACGTCCTGGTCCTCCATGCTGTGGCCGATATCCCGGAAGTGGCTGCGCACCGTGTCCCCGATGGGGATGGTCCGGAGGGCGGCCCCCATGCGCTCCGCCAGGAGGACGGCGTTGTCCTTGGTCCGCTTGGTGGTGCCGAAGCAGGGCATGGTGATGGCGATGATATCGCTGGCGGGCCGGTGGAGCATCCCCATAGCCAGGGCGGTGATGAGTAGGGCCAGGGTGCTGTCCAGCCCCCCGGAGAGGCCCACCACGGCGGTTTTCGCGCCCGTGTGCTCCAGCCGCTTCTTGAGCCCCAAAGCGGCGATGGTCAGTATCTCCTCGCACCGGCCCGCCCGGTCGGCGGCGTTCTCGGGGATGAAGGGCGTGGGGGAGACATAGCGGGTCAGCTTGGTCTTCGCCGTCTCCAATTGGAACCAGCTCCGCCAGATCTCCGCAGTCCGGTCCTGTTCGGTGAAGGTGTTCATCCGGCGGCGGTCATAGACCAGACGGCCCACATCGATCTCGCTGACAGTCAGCCCCGTGGCAAACCGCCGCTCCGCCAGCAGCACCCCGTTTTCCGCGATCATGTTGTGGCCGGTAAAGACCAGATCGGTGGTGGACTCCCCCTCCCCGGCGTCGGCGTAGACGTAGGCACAGCACAGCCGCCCGGACTGTCCCACCACCAGCTGCCGGCGGTAGGCGGCCTTGCCCACCACCTCGTTGGAGGCGGAGAGATTCAGAATCACCGTGGCCCCCGCCCGGGCCAGCGTGGTGGAGGGGGGCTCGGGAGCCCAGAGATCCTCACAGATTTCCACCCCCACCACAAGGCCCGGCACCGTTTCGCACTCATGGAGCAGCCGCCCGGTGAGCTCTATCTCCTCGCCGCAGAGCAGCAGGCTGTCATTTGCCGCCGGGTTGGAGGCAAACCACCGCTGTTCGTAGAATTCGCCATAGTTGGGAATGTACGTCTTGGGAACCACGCCCTTGATCTCGCCTCTTTGAATCACCACGGCGCAGTTATAGAGCTTGCTGTTCCACTTGTTCCGCACGGGCATCCCCAGTGCCGTCAGAATATCCAGGTGTTTGGTGGCCTCCAGGATGGTGCGCAGGCCCTCCTCGGCCCCGTTCAGCAGGGTGTCC
>JAIEIQ010000167.1 GCA_029065305.1 Oscillospiraceae bacterium | reverse complement strand
CCCCTCCGGCAATGGCGTAGTTGCCCTTCTCGTACTCCGAGAGCATGTCGTCAAAGAGCATCCGCAGCTGCTCCTCGGCGATCTTCCCGTCGGAGGTGTAGGCGGAGAGATGGAGGTTGTAGAGCACCAGCTCCTTTTCTTCCCCGAAGGCCAGAGGAATCCGCTGGACGCTGTAGCAGCGGTCGCAGTCGATGAGCTTCATAAAGCCGTCCTCAATGGGCAGCTGGCGGCGGAGGGCGGAGTTGATGCAGTGGGCCGAGAGGACCGCCTGCCCCGCCCGGTTGGCCCCGTGGGGTTCCCAGAGGGGCCAGAACAGATAGGGGCTGTCGTAATTCTGGGCAAAGGTGGAAAAGAGGTTGGGGCGTTCGGCTTTCCAGGCATCCCGCACCAACTCCAGCTCGTTGACATGGTGGCTGCGGGTGCCATCCACGTCTACCTCCTGGAGCAGAAGAAAATCGGGGTTCAGGTCCAGAGCGGCTCCCATCGCACCGCTCACGTTCTCACGGACGGCCTCCGGCGACCGGGCGCGGCTCTCCCTGCCGCCGTCCATAAAAAAGCTGTAGTCGTCGCTGTAGGCCCCGAAGCCAATATTATAGGAGGCCACGCGGTAGGTCCCGCCAACCTGGAGCTGCCCATAGTCTACAGGAACGCCACAGTAGGCAATCTCCAGCTCCTGGCTGTCCTCCACCCGGTAGTAGGCCAGAAGGACATAGGCCGCGTACCCGCCTGCGGCCAGAACCAGGGCCAGCAGCAGGCACAGCAGGGCCTTCCACCATTTTCTTCTCTTCATGGAGCACCTCCCACAAATGTTCATCTGTATATCCAAAAATGTAGTTGAGCCTCTTGACAGTGTTCTTGTGATGTGGTATATTTTTATCACCACATGCGAAATACACCACATAAGGAGGACCTGCTATGAAATACCGATATGGTTTGCTGGGATGTATATCCCTGATCGGCCTGCTGGGTCTGGTCGAAAAAAATCCCGCCTTCTACCCGTTTCTCGCCTTTCTCCTGTTCTTTCAATACCTCTTTGTAACGCCGGACGAAATGTTCATCGCAAACATGCGCAAGGCGGCCGCCTGGGCCTTCTACGCCGACTTGGCGGCAGTCACCGCCGTCACGCTCTGGAGCGGGTTCCGCTCGGAAAATCTTCACCAGGGGCTGGCGGCGGGGATGGGCATGGGCTTCGGCCTCGCGCTGATCGTCTTCTCCTTCGCCACAACCTGGTTCGACTGGCGGGAGCGCAGGGGTCTGACCAATGATTAAAAACCGGATTAAGGAGTACCGGGCCCGGTACAACATGAAGCAGGAGGAGCTGGCGGCAAAAACCGGCGTGCGCCGGGAGACCATCGGCAACCTGGAAAAGGGGCGGTACAACCCCTCCCTGGTGCTGGCCTGGCGGATTGCGGAGGTTTTCGGCGTTCCGATTGAGGAGGTTTTTACCGTAGAGGACTGAATGTCAGCGGGGGATGGCAAACGCCATCCCCTGCGACGCTTTTTCAGGACTTGGCCGACAAATCCCGCTCGATCCGCAGGATGCTCCACACCGGCACCGGCCTGGGCAGACGCATCCGGAACACCATCTGGGGATTCCGGGGATCCGTCAGCGCGTTCCCCTCCTCATCCTCCATCACAGGCGCTGTGAAGGAAAAGGGCTTCATATCCGGTCCCACAGCCTCCAGGGTATCCCCCGCCGAGAACTTGTTGCGCAGGGAGAGGGTGGCGAGGCCGTCCGCTCCGCAGGCTGTCACCAGAGCCACCACCTGCCACTCCCGGATATACCGGGCGTTTTCCGTGTACTGCCCCGGCGGGCCGTAGTAGAATCCGGTGGCATACCGCCGGTGGCTGACCCGCTCCACCTCGTTCCGCCAAACCGGGTCCGGCGTCCGTCCGGCCCACACGTCGTCGATGACGTGGCGGTAGGCCCCCGTCACAATGGCGGCGTAGTAGGCGCTCTTGGCCCGGCCCTCGATCTTCAGGCTGTCCAGCCCCGCGTCCACTAAATCGTCCACATGGTCGATCATGCACATATCCCGGCTGTTCATGATGTAGGTTCCCCGCTCGTCCTCAAACACCGGGAAATACTCCCCGGGCCGCTTCTCCTCCATCAGGTAGTACTGATACCGGCAGGGCTGGGCGCAGGCTCCCCGGTTGGCGTCCCGGCCCGTCATGTAGTTCGACAGCAGGCACCGCCCGCTGTAGCTCACGCACATGGCGCCGTGGACAAAGGCCTCCAACTCCAGCTCCGCCGGGGCTTTGGCCCGGATCTCCCGGATTTCCTCCAGGCTCAGCTCCCGGGCCAGGATCACCCGCTTAGCCCCCAGCTCATACCAGGCCCGGGCCGTCTCGTAGTTGGACACGCTGGCCTGGGTGGAGATATGG
>JAIEIQ010000166.1 GCA_029065305.1 Oscillospiraceae bacterium | reverse complement strand
GGCCTGATCGTGACAAAGCGCCGGAACAAGAAGGAGCAGTAAACAGCAGGGGAGGCCCCGGGCGTTTGCCCGGGGCCTCGTTTTCGCAGCGCGCAGCAGTCCGGCCCCCCATACTGGCTGATGATGGCGGCGGCCAGCTTGGGATTGGGGTTTTTAATGTTGATGGGGTACTCCAACCGTTTTTCGTAGACAAACATTACTTCCTGCCTCCTTCCCAGGGCCAGGGGCCGTTCACCCAGGTATACCCGGCCTCCGTAACAGAGGTCTGGCGCAGGGGACCGTAGGATTTTTCATATTTAGCAGTGCCTTCCCTGAGCAGGGCAGCGTAATTCAGGTAGAGGTCCAGGGCCTCCTTGTCGTCCTTGTGTGTATCCAAATAGAGCCCCAGCTCCGTAACCGCGAACCCCAGCGCCATCAGTTCGCACAGGGCGGTGTTGTCGCAGTTCATCTTGGATTTGGTGGCCTTAAAAAAGGGCAGATTCAAACCAGGAAACAGCGTCCCGGTCTCCAGAGCCATCGCCTGGTCGTAGGTCCCGGCAACGGAGCCCTGCATCGGAATATACGGAAATACCAGCGAAGCGCATTTCCCGGGCAGAGCGCCCTCCATGACGCCGCAAGCGCCGGTGTTAGAATTCTCCAAGGGGTGTTCCTCCTTCAAGGAATAGTCGGGGGCACGTTCCGCGCCCTCAGTCCAGTCTATGCCGGGGGAGGGGAGGGGTGCGAAAAGCCGCCGGCCACATGGCCGGCGGCAAAAGTTTTCTTTTTGATTCTTTTTCTTTTTCAAAAGAAAAAGAATGAACAACCCTTACTTTGCGATTATCTTCTTGAGCTTGGCAAAACGGGGCAGGCCGTCCACCTTCTTCATCTTAGTCTCGCCCTGAATAAGGGGCAGAGCGTAATCGACAAAGGCCTGGGTAACGCCGTTGTGCTCGGCGTTGATCCACTCCAGGGGAACCTTCTTCTCCGTGTTGGCCACATCGGTGAGGTTGAAGAGCTTGGTGCGGCAGACGTACTGCCCGCCCTCGCAGCTCCGCTCAAAGCCCACCATCTTGTCGGTGAGGCCGGCCACAGCGTTCTCCACAGCGGCCTTGCCGGCCATAAAGGACTCGTCGATATCGGTCTGGGAGGCCAGGTGCGCACCGCAGCGCTGGAGCAGGCTCAGCTCGATGCCCCGAACCTTGGCGCCGGTCTCCTTCTTGACCACCTCCGCCAGCATAGCCGCCAGACCGCCCAGCTGAGCGTGGCCGAAGCCGTCGGTAGCGGAGGTCTTGGCCTCGGAGACGAAGGAGCCGTCGGCATAGTGGATGCCCTCGGACACGGCCACCATGCAGTTGCCCTTCTCCGCGTAGACCTTCTTCACCTCGGAGATAAACTTGTCCATATCGAAGTCGGTCTCGGGCAGATAGATGAGGTCGGGGCCCGCGCCCGCAGCGGTGGCGAGCCCGGCGGCGGCGGTGAGCCAGCCGGCGTGACGGCCCATAATCTCAATGACGCAGATCATGCCGGTGTCATAGACCCGGGCGTCGTGGTAGACCTCCATGCAGGAGGTGGCAATATACTTGGCGGCGGAGGCGAAGCCGGGGCAGTGGTCGGTGCCGAAGAGGTCGTTGTCGATGGTCTTGGGCACGCCCATGACCCGGCACTCATAGCCCACCTTCTGCATGTACTTACTGATCTTGTTGCAGGTGTCCATGGAGTCGTTGCCGCCGTTGTAGAAGAAGTAGCGCACATCGTATTTCTTGAAGATCTCCAGGATGCGCTTGTAATCGGTGTCGTCCGCGTCGGGGTCCGCGATCTTGTAGCGGCAGGAGCCCAGAGCGGAGGAGGGGGTGTAGAGCAGCAGCTCCAGCTCCCCGGCGTCCTCCTGGGACATATCGATGAGCCGGTCATTGAGTACGCCCTTGATGCCGTGCTCCGCGCCGTAGACCTTGGTGATGTTCTCGTTGTCCAGCGCGGTGCGGATTACGCCGTAGGCGCTGGCGTTGATGACGGAAGTGGGGCCGCCGGACTGGCCGATGATACATGCGCCCTTCAGTACGTTCATTGTTCTAACCTCCAAATTTCGGTATACATTCTTTTCTTGAAAGAAAAGAATCAAAAGAACTTCTGCGCAAAGCTCCGCTTTGCTTTTGGGTTTAGTATAGCAAGATTTTCCGGGTTTGTAAACCTGGATTTTTATGAGGATCTCCTTCGGCGGATAATTTCCACAAAAATAACAAACCCGCTCCCCATATCTGCGGAACTTTTTTCGTACTTCCCTGTTGCAATCTGCGGAAACTGTGGTAAAATATACCTAACTTCACCATAAGGAGGACAATACCATGCCCCTTGTTACCACTACAGAGATGTTCAAGAAGGCCTATAACGGCGGTTACGCCATCGGCGCCTTCAATGTCAACAACATGGAGATCGTCCAGGGCATTACCGAGGCCGCCAAGGAGG
>JAIEIQ010000165.1 GCA_029065305.1 Oscillospiraceae bacterium | reverse complement strand
GTCCAGGGAGCGGGCGGTCAAGGGCCTCAGCCGGGGGGAGAAGCTGGCGCTCATCGCCGGATTTTCGGGACTGGAACGTAAATAAAAAGCGGCCGGCGGAGCCAAAAGCGGTTCCACCGGCTGCTTTTTATACACGTTTACAGCTTGGACAGCGCGGCCTTATCGCCCACCAGCAGCACATCCGGGTGCATCTGCAAAATGGAGGCGGGGACCTTGGGGGTCACGGGACCGGTGAAGGCGGTCTTGACGATATCCGCCTTGTCCTCTCCGCTGACCACCACCAGGATCCGCCGGGCCTGCATGATGGACTTGATGCCCATGGTGATGGCCTTCCGGGGCACCTCGTCCCGGGAGGCGAAGAACCGGGCGTTGGCGTCGATGGTCCGGTCCGTCAGGTCCACCACGTGGGTTTCCAGCTCGAAGGCGTCGCCGGGCTCGTTGAAGCCGATGTGGCCGTTGTGGCCCATGCCCAGCACCTGGATGTCGATGCCGCCGGTGGAGCGGATGATCTGGTTGTAGCGCTCGCACTCCGCCTCCGGATCCTCCGCCAGACCGTTGGGCACGTTGGTGCTGGCGGGGTCGATGTTGATATGGTCGAAGAGGTTGGTCTGCATGAAGTAGCGGTAGCTCTGGTCGTGGGTGGGGGGGAGGCCCACGTACTCGTCCAGGTTCACGCTCTTGACCTGGGCAAAGTCCAGATCATTCTTCTTGTACCAGGCGATGAGCTGCTTATACATGCCGATGGGGGTGGAGCCGGTGGCCAGACCCAGAACGCTGGCGGGGTTGAGGATGACCTGGGCGGAGACGATGTTGGCGGCCTTGCGGCTCATGCCCTGGTAGTCCTCGGCGACATAAATTTTCATAGCGTATCGTCCTTTCTGCCGGAGGTTTATTGAATTGTCCCTGTGGAAATTCTACAAGATATGGGAGGGTTTGTCAAGTGGGGAGAGGGGGCCGGGAAGTGAAATGTACCGCCGGGAGTCCTTGCATTTTTCTCTCCAAGCCGGTATAATGGGATCAATTTACAGACAGGAGGACAAACCTATGGTACAGCCCCACATCCAGCTCGACGAATCCCTCGGCATCCGCTATGCCATTCTCCCCGGCGACCCCGCCCGGGTCTCCCGCATCGCCGCCCAGCTCGACAACCCGGAGGAGATCACCTTCAACCGGGAGTACCGCAGCCTCAAGGGCACCTACAAGGGCGTGCCCATCCTGGCCATGTCCACCGGCATGGGCGGCGCGTCCATGGCCATCGCTGTGGAGGAGCTGAAAAACATCGGCATCACCCACATCATCCGCATCGGCTCCTGCGGGGCCCTCCAGAAGGGCATCGGCCTGGGGGATCTGATCCTGGTCAGCGGCGCTGTCCGGGACGACGGGGCCTCCCGGACCTACGCCCAGGACACCTACCCCGCCGTGGCCGACCCCGGCCTGCTGCTGGCCTGCGTCCAGAGCGCCGGAGAGCTGTCCACCGCCAGCCATGTGGGCATCGCCCGCAGCCACGACAGCTTCTATATCGACAACCAGGACGAGATCAACGACTACTGGAGCAAACGGGGCCTGCTGGGGTCCGACATGGAGACCGCCGCACTGCTGACCGTCGCCCGCCTGCGGGGGCTGAAGGCCGCCAGCATCCTCAACAACGTGGTCCTCTGGGGGGAGGACACCTTTGAGGCCATCGGCTCCTACGTGGAGGGCGAGAGCGCCCCGGCCCGGGGGGAGCGGCTGGAGATCACCGTGGCCCTGGAGGCCTTTGTGAAGGCGGAGCGGGGGGAGCTGCCGCTGTGACGGACCCGATTATCCAAACCCTGGCCCGGGAGCTGGGACAGCGGGAGGACTACGTAGCCAGCGTGGTCCGGCTCCTGGACGAGGGGAGCACCGTGCCCTTTATCGCCCGGTACCGGAAGGAGCTCCACGGCTCCATGGACGACGCCACCCTCCGGGAGCTGGAGGAGCGGCTTCAATATCTCCGGAACCTGTCCAAGCGCCGCGAGGAGGTCAAAAGCGCCATCGAGGGCCAGGGGAAGCTGACAGAGGAGCTGTCCGCCGCCATCGACGCCGCCGCGACCCTGGCGGAGGTGGAGGATTTATACCGGCCCTACAAGCAGAAGCGCCGGACCCGGGCTACCGTGGCCCGGGAGAAGGGGCTGGAGCCCCTGGCGGCGCTGCTGTTCGCCCAGGGGCGGGACTGCCCCGATCCGACGGAGGCCGCTCAGGCGTATATCGACCCCGAGAAGGGCGTGGAGACAGTGGCCGACGCCCTCCAGGGGGCCAGCGACATCATTGCCGAGGATATCTCCGACGACGCCGCTGTCCGCAAGAGCCTGCGGGAGCTGATCATGGGGAAGGGCCAGCTGGTGTCCAAGGCCGCTCAGGAGGAGGACTCTGTCTACCGGCTCTACTACGACTTTGTCCAGCCCCTCCC
>JAIEIQ010000164.1 GCA_029065305.1 Oscillospiraceae bacterium | reverse complement strand
GATATTGTTATACTCTCCATACCTTGGACGGATAGAGTGGCATTATGCACCGCAGACGAAGAATATTGCTGTGGGGGACACCATCTTTTTGTACGAGAACGCTCCTGAAAAGCGAATTCGCTGGAAATGCGAGGTGATGGAGGTGAACATCGTCAGCACCGGCCCCTCAAAATATTTTTCGGATGACAAGCTGGGCGATACGGCTTTTGCGATAGTGTCGATCTATGAATATGGCTCTTCGGAGGGGCTGCAGCTTAGAGATTTGGCGGACAATGGGTGCTGGAAAATTATCAGAGGCCCCTTCCGGCTGGAGTCAGTTCCGATGCTGGAACGGTACATCCATGAAACTGACGAGAGGCTTTTCTCCGGTGGAGGCGAGGTGTTCGTTTCCAGGGAAATACCGCTGAAAAGGTTGGAGGAGATGGTAAAACGGCATGCAGGCCGCTCCCCGCGCCAATACACAGCGACAGAGAAGCGTTATACAAGAAATCCTTTTGTGGCCGAATTAGCAAAGCTGAGAGCGGCGGGAGTCTGCGATTTGTGCGGGAATTCCGCCCCGTTTAAGGATAAGCGGGACAGACCTTATTTGGAGGCGCACCATATAAAGCCTTTGGCGGAGGGTGGGGCGGACAGCATCGAGAATGTCGTAGCCCTCTGTCCTAACTGCCACCGGAAAATGCACAGTTTACAGGAGCGGAAGGATATTGATTTGTTGACTGCACGTGCAGGAAAGGAGTAACGATGTCGTTTGTTCACCTCCACGTCCATACGGAGTACAGCCTTCTGGACGGCTTCTGCCGCATTGACGGCCTGGCCCGCCGGGTAAGGGAGCTGGGCCAGCCGGCGGTGGCCATCACCGACCACGGCGTCATGTACGGGGCCATCGACTTCTACCGGGCCTGCAAAAAGGAGGGCGTCAAGCCCATCATCGGCTGCGAGGTCTACGTCACGGCCCAGGATCGGACCCGCTTCCAGAAGGTCCACGAGTTCGACGCCGAGAGCCGCCACCTGGTGCTCCTCTGCCGGAACGAGGAGGGCTACCGGAACCTGAGCTATCTGGTGAGCATGGGCTACGTGGAGGGGTTCTACATCCGTCCCCGGATTGACCAGGCCCTTCTGCGGGAGCACGCCGGGGGGCTGATCGCCCTCTCCGCCTGTCTGGCCGGGGAGATCCCCAAGCAGCTCGTCAACGGCGCCTACGAGAACGCCAAGCGGTACGCCCTGGAGATGCGGGAGATCTTCGGGGAGGACGGCTTCTACCTGGAGCTCCAGGACCACGGCATCCGGGACCAGGCGATCGTCAACCAGGGCATCCTGCGCCTCCACGAGGAGACGGGCATCCCCCTGGTCTGCACCAACGACTGCCACTATCTGGCCCCCGAGGACGCGGAGAGCCACGACGTGCTCCTGTGCATCCAGACCGGCAAGATGGTGGACGACGAGAACCGGATGCGCTATGAGCCGAGAAGCTTCTACCTCCGCTCCACAGAGGAGATGGAGGCCCTCTTCGGCAAGTACCCGGAGGCCCTGTCCAACACCCTGCGGATCATGGACGCGTGCAATCTGGAGTTCACCTTCGGCACCTACCACCTGCCCCAGTTCCAGGTTCCGAACGGCCTCACCGCCCAGGCGTATATCCGCCGGCTGTGCGAAGAGGGCTTCCGGGAGAAGTACCGCGGGGATCACCCGGAGTGCCGGAGGCAGCTGGACTATGAGCTGGACATGATCGAGAAGATGGGCTTCACCGACTACTTCCTCATTGTCTCCGACTTCGTCCGCTTTGCCCGGGAGGCGGGGATCCCTGTAGGCCCCGGGCGGGGCTCCGCCGCCGGGAGCATGGTCTCCTACTGCCTGGGCATCACGGATATCGACCCCATGAAGTACGGCCTGTATTTCGAGCGGTTTTTGAACCCGGAGCGGGTCTCCATGCCCGATATCGACATGGACTTCGGTGATACCCGCCGGGATGAGGTGGTGGACTACGTCCGCCGGAAGTACGGCAATGACCGGGTGGCCCAGATTGTCACCTTCGGGACCATGGCCGCCCGGGCGGCGGTGCGGGATGTGGGCCGGGTGCTGAACCTGCCCTACGCCGAGGTGGACGCGGTAGCCAAGCAGATCCCCAGCGGCCCCAACAACCTCCACATCAGCCTGGAGGAGGCGCTGAAGCTGTCCAAGCCCCTCAAGGACATGTACGATGGGGACGAGCGGATCAAAAAGCTCATCGACACCGCTCAGGCCCTGGAGGGGATGCCCCGCCACGCCTCCACCCACGCCGCTGGGGTGGTGATCACCAAGGAGCCGGTGGTGGCCTACGTTCCCCTGGCCAAAAACGATGATACCGTTGTCTGCCAGTACACCATGACCACCCTGGAGGAGCTGGGGCTGCTGAAAATGGATTTCCTGGGTCTGAGGAACCTGACGGTGCTGGAGGACGCGGTGCAGATGGTCCGGCGGCGGGAGCCGGACTTCCGCCTGGAGGACATCCCGGAGGACGACCAGGGGGTCTTCGATATGCTGACGGCGGGAAAGACCAGCGGGGTTTTCCAGATGGAGTCCGGGGGCATGACCGGGGTGTGCGTGGGGCTCAAGCCCCAGTCCATCGAGGACCTGACGGCCATCGTGGCCCTGTACCGCCCGGGCCCCATGGAGTCCATCCCCCGGTTCATCGCCTCCAAGCACGACGCCAAGCTGGTCGCCTACAAGCACCCCGCCCTGGAGCCGATTCTGTCCATCACCTACGGCTGCATCGTCTACCAGGAGCAGGTGCTCCAGATTTTCCAGCAGCTGGCGGGCTACTCCCTGGGACAGGCGGACATGGTCCGCCGGGCTATGAGCAAGAAGAAGCGCAAGGAGATTGAGCGGGAGCGGCAGTCCTTCATCTACGGAGATCCAGAGCGAAAAATAGCCGGGTGCGTGGCAAATGGTATTCCGGAGGACACGGCCAAGGCCATCTATGAGGAGATCGACGCTTTTGCCGAGTATGCCTTCAACAAGGCCCACGCGGTGTGCTACGCGGTGGTGGCCTACCAGACGGCGTGGTTCAAGCTCCACCATCCCAAGGAGTACATGGCGGCGCTGCTGACCAGCGTGCAGGGCTACTCGGAGAAGGTCTCCGAGTACATCGGCGAGTGCCGGGACATGGGCATCGCCCTGCTGCCCCCGGATGTGAACCGCTCCTATGATACCTTCACTGTGGAGGAGGGGGGCATCCGCTTCGGACTGGCGGCGATCAAGAACATCGGCCGGGGCTTCATCCAGAGCGTGGTCCGGGAGCGGGAGAGCGGAGGGGACTTCGCCGGCTTCCAGGACTTCTGCGAGCGGATGTACGGCGGGGATATGAACAAGCGGGCCCTGGAGAATCTGATCAAGGCGGGAGCCTTCGACAGCTTCGGTGTGTTCCGGAGCCGCCTGGCGGCGGTGGGGGAGAAGCTGATGGACTCCATCGCCAACAGCCGCCGGCAGAACCTGGAGGGGCAGATGGACTTCTTCGGCATGTCCGGCGGGACGAAAAAGAGCGCGGAGCTGGTCCTGCCCAACATCCCGGAGTACGCGGAGGAGGAGCGGATGCGTCAGGAGCGGGAGGTCACGGGCCTCTACCTCTCCGGCCACCCCATGAACGCCTACCGGGAGGCGGCGAAGGCCGCCGGGGCGGTGCGCATCGGGGCGGTCAACGAGGACTTCGCCCAGGAGGGCGGGCCCACTGCCTTCCAGGATGAGCAGTGGATTACCGTGGCCGGCATCGTCGCGGACTACCGGACCAAGACCACCCGCAACAACTCCCTGATGGCCTATGTGACCGTGGAGGACGACAGCGGGTCCATCGAGCTGCTGTGCTTCTCCAAGACCCTGGAGAAGTTCAGCGGGATTCTCCGGGCAAACAGCGCGGTCCTGGTCCGGGGGAAGCTGTCCGTCCGGGATGAGAAGCCCCCCCAGATCATGTGCGACTGGGTGAGGGCCCTCAGCGGAGAGGTGGACATGAGCGAGCTGGCCGCGCCCCCGGCGGCGCCCGGGGCCGGGGTGCAGGTTTTGGAGGGGAAGGTGCTGTGGCTCCGCGTGCCGTCGGCCTCGCACCCTGTTGTGGTCCACATCAACCGGGTGATCAATATGTTCCCCGGCGGCACCCCCGCCAAGATGGTCTTTACCGATACGGGGCGGCGGGCGGGGGCCACCTGCCTGCTGGCGTCCTCCCTGGTTAAGGAGCTGGAGGAGGTGCTGGGACAGGAGAACGTGATCGTTCGGTAGAGAGAGGAGACGAGCCATGCTGGAAATCATTCTGGGCCGGGCCAACACCGGAAAGTCGGCCCGGATTCTGGAGAAAATACAAAAAAGCCAGGGAGGGGACCAGCTGCTGCTGGTCCCCGAGCACGCGTCCCATCAGGCGGAGCTGGACTTGTGCCGGGTCTGCGGCCCCACGGCGGCCCGCCGGGCGGAGGTCCTCAGCTTCCGCCTGCTGGCCCACCGGGTGCTGGCGGTCACAGGCGGTCTGGCGGAGGTCTCCCTGGACGCCGGGGGGAAGATCCTGATGATGCAGCGGGCCCTCCAGGAGGTCTCCGCCACCCTCCAGGTCTACCGCCGCCCCTCCCAGAAGACGGCGTTCCTGTCCGGGCTGGTGGCCCTGGCGGAGGAGTTCCAGGCCTGCCGGGTCCAGCCGGAGGACCTGAGCGACGTCCTGCCGGGCCTCACCGGCATGTCCGCCGGCAAGGTCCACGATCTGGCCATCATCTACGCCGCCTACCAGTCCCGCCTCCGGCGGGACGGACAGGACCGGCGGGACGCCATGGAGAAGCTGGCCGAGCGGCTGGCGGAGTCCGGCTGCGCCGACGGCAGGGACGTCTATCTGGACGGCTTCACCTACTTCACCGCCCAGGAGGAGGCGGTGATTGACACCCTTCTGCGCCGGGCCCGGTCCGTGACTGTCACGCTGCTGGGCCAGTCCGGCAGCGATCTGGAGATCTTCCAGCAGGGCCTGCGGGCCCGGGACCGGCTTATCCGGCTGGCGGACCGCCAGGGCGCGGTCTGCCGGGTCACGGAGCTGCCCCCCCGGGAGCCGGAGGACACCCTCGGATATATCGAGTCCGCCTTCTTCGGCGGCGGACCGCCCTGGCGGGGGGAGGGCTGCGGCCAAGTGGAGCTCCACCGGGCCCAGAGCGCCTTCGCCGAGGCGGAGTACGCGGCGGCGTCGATTCTGGAGCTGGTCCGGAGCGGGCGGTACCGCTTCCGGGACATCGCCGTTACCGCCCGGAACCTGGCCGGCTACGAGGGGATCATCGAGAGCGTCTTTGAGCGCTACGGCGTTCCCGCCTACCTCAGCCGCCGCAGCGATGTGCTGGAGAAGCCGGTGCTCAGCCTCATCGCCGGGGCCCTGGACGCCGTCGTGGGGGGCTGTGAGTATGAGGACATGTTCCGCTGGCTGAAAACCGGCCTGGCCGGCATCACCGACGGGGAGTGCGACCGGCTGGAGAACTACGCCATCGCCTGGGATATCCACGGGAGCATGTGGCTCCGGGAGGATCCTTGGACCGCCAACCCCGGCGGCTGGAAGGAGGGGTTCAGCGAGGCGGAGGCGGCGGAGCTGGCGGCGCTCAACGAAATACGGGAGCGGGTGCGCCTGCCCCTGCTCCACCTGTCCCAGGGACTGAGAGCGGAGAAGGGCGCGGCCGGGAAGCTCCGGATTCTCTACGCCTTTCTGGAGGAGATCGACCTCCCGGGCCAGCTCACCGCGCGGACCCGGCGGCTGGAGGAGCTGGGGGACCTCCAGCGGGCCAGGGAGTACAGCCAGCTCTGGGAGCTCCTGTGCGATGTCATGGACCAGTTCGCTGATATTCTGGAGGACGCACCCCTGGATGCCGAGGAGTTTGTCCGCCTCCTGAAGCTGGTCCTCACCCAGTACGACGTGGGCACCATCCCCGTCTCCCTGGACCAGGTCCAGATCACCCAGATCACCCGCAATGACCGCCACCGGACCCGGTGCCTGTTCCTCCTGGGGGCCAACGACCATGTGCTCCCGGCGGTTCAGCCCGGCCAGGGCCTCCTGAGCGAGGAGGACCGGGCGCGGCTGGGGGAGCTGGGGCTGGAGCTGGCTCCCAGCGGGATGGAGCTCTTCCATATCGAGCTGGAGAACCTGTACGCCGCCCTGGCCCAGCCCTCGGAGCGGCTGATCGTGTCCTGGCCCGCCTCCGACGGGGCGGGGAACGAGCTGCGGCCCTCCTTTGTGCTGGGGCGGCTCCGGGCCCTGCTGCCCGGCGCGGTGGAGACGGTGGACGCCGGGGACCACGCCTGCCGCCTCCATGCCGTCCTCCCCGCCCTGGAGATGGCGGGGGCGGACCCCACCGGCGCCATCCGGGCCCACTTCGCCGGGGACAGCCGGTACGCCGGGGCGGTGGCCGCCATGGACCGGGCCGCCGCCGTGGAGCGGGGACGGCTCTCCCCGGCGGCGGTGGAGACCCTCTATGGCCGGAGCTACCGCATGTCCGCCAGCCGCATTGACAAGCTGGGCTCCTGCCACTTCGCCTACTTTATGGAGTACGGCCTCCGGGCAAGGGACCGGACCCCGGCGGGCTTCGACGCCGCCCAGGTGGGCACCTTCCTCCACTACGTCTTGGAGCACGTTACCCGGGAGGCGGTGGCGCGGGGGGGCTTCGCCCAGCTGGCGGAAGGGGAGCTCCACCAGCTCATCGGGCAGGTCATCGAGCAGTACATGGCCGCGGCCATGCCCGGCTTTCAGGAGCGGGACGCCCGGTTCCGCTACCTCTTCCGCCGCCTGCGCAGGACGGTGACGGCCATTGTGGAGAACGTGGCCCAGGAGCTGGCGGTGAGCGACTTCGTGCCCGTGGCCTTCGAGCTGGCCTTCGGCGGAGAGGACGGGGATCTGCCCGCCCTCACCATCCGCGCGCCGGAGGCCAGCCTCACCCTCACCGGCAAGGTGGACCGGGTGGACGGTTGGCTCAGGGACGGGAAGCTCTACCTGCGGGTGGTGGACTACAAGTCGGGGAAGAAGACCTTCGATCTGGCGGATATCCGCTGCGGGCTCAACATCCAGATGCTCCTGTACCTCTTCGCCCTGGAGCGGGAGGGGGAGGGCCTCTTCGGACACCCCGTCGTCCCCGCCGGAGTGCTCTACCTGCCGGCCCGGGATGTGATGCTGTCCATGGACCGGAGCGCCGGGCCGGAGGAGATCCGCGCCGCCCTGGACCGGGAGCTGCGGCGCAGCGGCCTGGTGCTGGGGGAGCCGGAGGTGCTGCGGGCTATGGAGCACAGCGCTCTGGAGAGCCCCCGGTTCCTGCCCCTCACCCTGGGCCGGGACGGGTCCATCACCAAGGGCATCGCCGCCGCCGGGCAGCTGGGGAAGCTGGGGCGGTATGTGGACGAGATCCTCAAGCGGGCCGCGGAGGATCTGGCCGGGGGCAACATCGACGCGGACCCCCGGGGCCACAGTGAGGCGGACTGCGCCTGTACCTACTGCGAGTTCGCCTCCGCCTGCCACTTCGGCCAGGGCGGGGCGGACGACCGGCTGGAGCTGATCCGCCCCGTGACGGCGGCGGAATTCTGGGACCACGTGGACAGGACCATCGGGGAGGAGGAGCGCCTATGGCGGTGAACCTGACGGACAGCCAGCGGCTGGCTGTGGACAACGAGGGAGGGGAGCTGCTGGTGAGCGCCGCCGCCGGCAGCGGCAAAACCCGGGTGCTGGTGGAGCGGCTGTTCCGCCGGGTGCTGGGGGAGGAGAAGCGGAATGTGGACGACTTCCTCATCATCACCTACACCCGCGCGGCGGCGGCGGAGCTTAGGGGCCGGGTGGCCCAGGAGCTGACGGAGCGGCTGGCCCGCTCCCCCGGGGACCGGCACCTCCAGCGCCAGCTGCTGCGGGTGTACCGGGCGGATATCAACACCATCGACGCCTTCTGCACCGGCCTCCTCCGGGAGAACGTTCACCTGCTGGATAGCGGGGAGGACCGGAGCCTGACGGCGGACTTCCGGGTGCTGGACGAGAGCGAGGGACAGCTGCTGTGCCGCCGGGTGCTGCCGAGGGTGCTGGAGGAATTTTACGCCAATATCACCCCGGACGGAGCCCTGCTGGCGGACGCCTTCGGCTTCGGCCGGGACGACCGGGGGCTGGAGGAGCTGGTGCTGAAGCTCTACACCAAGCTCCAGAGCCACGCCTACCCGGAAAAATGGCTGGCGGAGCAGAAGCGGCTGTGGTCCTGCCAGCCCGAGGACGCCGGTGAGACGATCTATGGCCGGGAGGTCCTGGCCGCGCTGGGCCGGAAGGCCCGGCACTGGGCTCGGACGCTGGAGAAGTCCGTAGAGGAGATGGGCTGTGACGGGAGCCTGTCCAAGGCCTATACCGCCGGCTTCTCCACAGCGGCGGAGAGCCTGCGGGAGCTGGCGGAGGCGGCGGAGAAGGGCTGGGACCAGGCGGCGGCCTGCCCGCCCCGGTTCCTCCGGCTGAAGCCGGCCCAGAAATGCGAGAGCCCGGAGCTGAAAATCCTCCTCCAGAGCCGGTGGAAGCAGTGCAAAAAGGAGATGGAGGCCGCCTGCGCCTTTCTCTCCGTCTCCGCCGGGGAGGCGGGGGCGGACCTGCGGGGCGTGGCCCCGGCCATGCTGGCCCTGCTGGAGCTCTGCGGGAGCTTTGCCGCCGCCTATGGCCGGGAGAAGCTGCGCCGGAACGGGGCGGACTTCTCCGACCAGGAGCACTTCGCCCTGAGACTGCTCGTGGGGGAGGACGGGGCGCCCACGGAGCTGGCCCGGCAGGTCTCGGACCGGTACCGGGAGGTGATGGTGGACGAGTACCAGGACACCAATCAGGTCCAGAACGCCATCTTCACCGCCGTCTCCCACGGGGGGCGGACCCTCTTCACCGTGGGGGACGTGAAGCAGTCCATCTACCGCTTCCGCCTGGCGGACCCGGGGATCTTCCTGGGACGCTACCGGGCCTACCGTCCGGCGGAGGCGGCGGAGGAAGGGGAGCCCCGGAAGGTGCTCCTCAGCCAGAACTTCCGCTCCCGGCGTGAGGTGCTGGACGCGGCCAATTTCGTCTTCTCCAGCATCATGTCCCAGGAGATGGGGGAGCTGGACTACGGCCCCGGCGAGGCGCTGTACTTCGGCGCGGACTATCTGCCGGCGCGGGAGGACTGCGCCGTGGAGTTCCACCTGCTGGATATGCCCGCGGGCCGGGACGAGGAGGACCGCCCGGTCTCCATCCACCTGGCGGAGGCCCGGTTTGTGGCGGAGCGGATCCGCGCCCTGCTGGACAGCGGCTTCCCGGTGATGGACGAGGATACAAAGGCGCTGCGGCCCTGCCGCCCGGAGGATATTGTGGTGCTCATGCGCGCCCCGGGGCCCCGGCTTCCCCACTACGCCCGGGCCCTTGCGGAGCGGGACATCCCCTACGCCACCCAGGAGCGGGAGGACTTCTTCTCCGCCATGGAGGTGGCGGTGGTCTGCGCCCTGCTCCAGATCCTGGACAACCCCCGGCAGGACGTACCCCTCATCGCCGTGCTTCGCTCCCCTCTGTTCGGCTTTACCCCCGATCAACTGGCCATCCTCCGGGGCCGTCACACAGGGGGCGACTTCTACGAGGCGGTGGCGGAGAGCGGGGACGGGGCTTCCGCGGAGGAAAAGGATGAGGCGGCAAAGGAGTATGCGGATAAGCTCTCTAAAACAGAGATGGACGATCTGTACGGCGTCATGGTTTTTCC
>JAIEIQ010000163.1 GCA_029065305.1 Oscillospiraceae bacterium | reverse complement strand
CCATCAGCAGCAGGAACACCCCCACCCCGCAGCCGATAAACGCCCCCACTATGGGGATCAGGGCTGTCACCGCGATCAGACATCCCACCAGCAGGGCGTAGGGCATTTTCAGCAGCGTCATGCACACGAAGAACATGAACCCCAAAATCACCGCCTCTATGCACTGGCCGGTGATAAAGCTGGAGAACACCCGGTGGCTCAGGGAGCAGACCTCCACAATCTGTCCCGCCGTCCGCTCCGGCAGCAGGGCGTAGAGCACCTTCCGGCACTGGAGGCTCAGCCGCTCCTTCTGGAGGAGAAGGTACACGGCGAAGACAAAGGCCACAAAGCCGGTGGTCAGGGCGCTGATAACGCTGTTGGCGGCGGAGATGGTGGAGGTGACCACACTGCCCACCCCGTTGGTCAGCAGCTCCCAGGTGGTGGCCAGCAGGCCCTTCCAGTCCAGGGTCAGCCCCTCCAGCCACCCGGTAATGGAGGGGTAGCTGGCAAACTCCGTCTCCGCCCAGGCGATGAACCGCCTCGCCGCGTTCACAATGGTGTTCCCCAGGCCTGACACGCTCTCCGCCAGCTGGGGCGCCACCACCAGCGCCAGCAGCAGCACCACCACCACAGACAGCGCCAGAGTCAGCAGCAGGCTCAGCCCCCGGCGGGCTCCCGCCGGGAGGCCCTTCCTCCCCTTCCCCGGGGCGGGAAACAGCTTCCGCTCCAGAAAGCGCATGGGTACGTTCAAAATAAAGGCCAGGGCCCCGCCCACCAGGAAGGGCGTCAGCACCCCCCACACAAACCGCAGCGCCGCCATAGCCGCCTCCAGATGCTCCAGAGCGGTGTACAGCACCACGCCGAAGGCCACCAGCGCCAGCAGTTTTTTCATCGTCCCACGGGACAGCTCCATGTCGTCCTCCCCGCCGCCTGGGCGGCGTTCTCTGTTTTTAATCGGATACTGTGCTCTATGGTAACGCCGGCGGCGGGGCCTGTCAAGGGCCGGATGGGATCGTTTACCGATTCTTAAAATATCAAAGGGCCCCTCATGCCGAAAATCCGTCTGGATCTCTGGGGCCGGGCGTGGTATACTATCCCCAGACTGGAAAAAGGAGGGGGGAGCATATGGGAAACTGGCGGGGCCATCTGCGTACCATCACCGCCCATAAGCTGCTGGTGACGCACTACTGCTTTCGAGCGGGGATCTACCGCCAGGGGCTGCTGCACGACCTGAGCAAGTACGGCCCCACGGAGTTTTTCGTGGGGGCCCGGTACTACCAGGGGGACCGCAGCCCCAACGAGATCGAGCGGCTGGACCGGGGCTACTCCGCCGCTTGGCTCCACCACAAGGGCCGCAACAAGCACCATTTAGAGTACTGGATTGACTACGCGCCGGAGCGGGGCTACCGCATGAGCGGCATGGAAATTCCGGTCAACTACGTGGTGGAGATGTTCTGCGACCGGATAGCCGCCTGCCGGATCTACCAGGGGGAGCGGTACACCGACGCCTCCCCCTGGGAATACTACGCCAAAAGCCTTGACCACTATATGATCCACCCCAATACCCAGGCGCTGCTGGAAAAGTTGCTGAAAATGCTGCGGGATCAGGGGGAGGACGCCGCCTTCGCCTATATCCGCCGGGAGGTCGTGGGCCCCTGGCGGCGGGGACGCCGCGGCGGAAAACAGAAAGGAGCATAACTGCTATGCGTAAGACCAAGATTGTATGCACCATCGGACCGGCCTGTGACAACGAGGAGACATTGGAAAAAATGTGCATGGCGGGGATGAACGTGGCCCGCCTCAACTTCTCCCACGGCACCCACCCGGAGCACCGGGAGAAGATCGCCCTCATCAAGCGGGTCCGGGAGAAGCTGGGCCTGCCCATCGCCATCATGCTGGACACCAAGGGCCCGGAGTACCGCATCCGCACCTTCGAGGAGGGGCGGATCACCCTGGCGGAGGGGGATGTGTTCACCTTTACCACCGAGCCGGTGATGGGAAACCGGGAGCGGGTGGCGGTGAGCTACGCCGGACTCATGGGGGATCTGGCCGTGGGGGACACCATCCTGCTCAACAACGGGCTCATGTCCTTCCGGGTGGAGGCGCTGACGGATACGGAGGCCAGGTGTACCGTGCTGGTGGGGGGCGAGCTGTCCAACAACAAATCCATGTCCTTCCCCAACAAGGTCATGAGCCAGGTCTACCTCAGCGAGCAGGACAAGGCGGATCTGCTGCTGGGCATTGAGAGCGATGTGGACTACATCGCCTGCTCCTTCGTCTCCCGGAAGCAGGATCTGGTGGACGTGCAGGCGTTCCTGAAGGCCCACACGGACAAATATTTCGGGATTATCGCCAAAATCGAGAACCAGGCGGGCATTGACAACCTGGAGGAGATCTGCTCCGCCTGCGACGGGGTGATGGTCGCCCGGGGAGATCTGGGG
>JAIEIQ010000162.1 GCA_029065305.1 Oscillospiraceae bacterium | reverse complement strand
GGCCTGGTGGCCACCGAGCCCGCGTGGATCACCAGCAACCAGATCGAGGCCGCCCGTATCGCCATGACCCGCTACACTAAGCGCGGCGGCCAGGTGTGGATCAAGATCTTCCCTGACAAGCCCATCACCGAGAAGCCCGCCGAGACCCGCATGGGTTCCGGTAAGGGCTCCCCCGAGTACTGGGTCGCCGTGGTCAAGCCCGGCCGCGTCATGTTCGAGATTGCCGGCGTCTCCGAGGAGATCGCCCGGGAGGCCCTCCGTCTGGCCAGCCACAAGCTGCCCATCAAGACGAAGATCGTCGCCCGGGAGGCCGCCCCGGCAGCAGAGGAAGTAGGTGAATAAGATGAAGGCAAGTGAAATCCGTAAGATGAGCGAGGCTGAGCTGGGCGAAAAGCTGGTCAGCCTGAAGAAGGACCTCTTCTTCCTGCGTATGCAGCACGCCACCAATCAGCTGGACAATCCCGTGAAGATCGCGGAGGTCAAGCGCGATATTGCCCGAGTCAAGACCATTATTCGCGAGCAGCAGACTGCTGCCGCCAAATAAGAGAAGGAGGTAAATCGAAATGAGTGAAGCGAGAATTTCCTCCCGGAAGACTAGGGTAGGCAAGGTCGTGTCCGACAAGATGGATAAGACCGTCGTCGTCGCGATCGAAGATCGGGTGGCCCATCCTCTGTATAAGAAGATCGTCGGCCGCACCTATAAGCTCAAGGCCCATGACGAGCAGAATGCCTGCGGCGTGGGCGACAAGGTCAAGGTCATGGAGACCCGCCCCCTGTCCAAGGACAAGCGCTGGCGCGTGGTCGAGATCATTGAGAAAGCGAAGTAAGGAGGTGCCGTTATGATTCAACAGGAAAGTTATCTGAAGGTCGCTGATAATACCGGCGCCAAGGAGATCAAGTGCATCCGTGTCCTGGGCGGCTCGAAGCGCAAGTACGGCAGCATCGGCGACGTGATCGTCGCTTCCGTGCGCAAGTCCACCCCCGGCGGCACGGTGAAGAAGGGCGAGGTCGTCAAGGCTGTCATCGTCCGCAGCGCCAAGGGCGTGCGCCGCGCCGACGGGACCTATGTCCGCTTCGACGACAACGCCGCCGTCCTCATCAAGGACGACCGGAACCCCAGAGGTACCCGTATCTTTGGGCCCGTTGCCCGCGAGCTGCGCGATAAGGATTACATGAAGATCCTCTCGCTGGCTCCCGAGGTCGTGTAAGGAGGAGCGGAGAGAAAAATGGCTATGAATGTGAAGAAGGGCGACACCGTGGTCGTCCTGTCCGGCAAGGACAAGGGCAAGCAGGGCAAGGTGCAGTCCACCATCCCCGCCGAGTCCAAGGTAGTGGTAGAGGGCGTCAACATGGTCACCTGCCACACCAAACCCCGCCGTCAGGGCGAGGAGGGCGGCATCGTCCGCCGCGAGGCCGCCCTGTATGCCAGCAAGGTGCAGGTGGTCTGCCCCAAGTGCGGCAAGGGGACCCGCGTGGCCCACAAGATCGCTGACGGCAAGAAGACCCGCGTGTGCAAGCACTGCGGCGCCGAACTTTAAGAAAGGAGTAGGAAGACATCATGCCGAATCTCAAGACGAAATATACTGAAGAGGCCGCTCCTGCTCTGATGAAGAAGTTCGAGTACAAGAGCGTCATGCAGATCCCCAAGATCGACAAGGTGGTCGTGAACGTAGGCTGCGGCGAGGCCCGGGACAACGCCAAGGTGCTGGAGGCCGTGGTCCGCGACCTGACCGCCATCACCGGCCAGAAGGCCATCATCACCATCGCCAAGAAGTCCGTCGCTAACTTCAAGGTCCGCGAGGGTATGCCCGTGGGCGCCAAGGTGACCCTGCGCAGCGACAAGATGTGGGAGTTCCTGGACCGCCTGTTCAACGTGGCCCTGCCCCGCGTCCGCGACTTCCACGGCATCAACCCCAACTCCTTCGACGGCCGGGGCAACTACGCTCTGGGCATCAAGGAGCAGCTGATCTTCCCCGAGATCGAGTACGACAAGATCGACAAGATCCGCGGCATGGATATCATCATCTGCACCACCGCGAAGACCGACGAAGAGGCCAAGGCGCTGCTGGAGCTGGTTGGCGCCCCCTTCGAGCGCTGATTGGGAGGATTAAAAAATGGCAAAAAAGTCTATGATTCTAAAGCAGCAGGCCGAGCCCAAGTTCTCCAGCCGGAAGTATAACCGCTGCAAGATCTGCGGCCGCCCCCATGCTTATCTGCGCAACTACGGCGTGTGCCGTATCTGCTTCCGGGAGCTGGCCTATAAGGGCGAGATCCCCGGCGTGCGCAAGGCTTCCTGGTAAAGCAGGCCGCGCGTGCGCGGCCGGGGCCGGTCGTTCGGCCGCAGGCCGAATGATGGCCCCCGCGCGTGTTGTTCCCAGGCCGGATCACGGCCCCCGCACATGCGCCCCGGCCACGTCGGCTTCCGAAGAGAGAAGCCGGACAACTATGTGAAACGGACGGCGAAAGGTCACCGGGAATGCCCCGGTGAAGAGCGGAAATTCGCGGTGATACCTCGCCGCCTGAACAGCTATATGCTGTAACTTCGAATGAGGAGGAAAACATTCCATGCACATTACAGATCCCATTGCGGATATGCTCACCCGCATCCGCAACGCGAACAGCGCCAAGCATGAGACCGTCGACGTCCCCGCTTCCAACATGAAGAAGAGCATCGCTCAGATCCTGCTGGACGAGGGCTATATCAAGAGCTTCCAGCTCGTTGACGACGGTACCCAGGGCGTTATCCGCATCACCCTGAAGTACAGCGCCGGCAAGGAGAGGGTCATCTCCGGCCTTCGCCGCGTCAGCAAGCCCGGCCTGCGCGTCTACGCCGGTGCGGACGAGCTGCCCCGGGTCCTGCGCGGCCTGGGCATCGCCATCATTTCCACATCCAAGGGCGTCATGACCGATAAGGCCGCTCGCGCGGCCCACGTCGGCGGTGAAGTCCTGGCGTTCATTTGGTAAGGGGGGGTATTTGACATGAGTAGAATTGGAAGAATGCCCATTACCATCCCCGCCGGTGTCGAGGTCGACATCGCCGAGGGCAACGTGGTCACCGTCAAGGGCCCCAAGGGCACCCTGACCAAGAGCCTCCATCCCGCGATGATCATCGAGAAGGAGGGCGCGGAGATCGTTGTGAAGCGCCCCTCTGACGCCAAGGAGCACCGCTCCCTCCACGGTCTCACCCGCACCCTGCTGAACAACATGGTGGTGGGCGTCCACGAGTGCTACAAGAAGGAGCTGAACGTCAACGGCGTCGGCTACCGCGTCAGCAAGGAGGGCAAGAACCTAGTGATGAACCTGGGTTTCTCCCACACCGTGACCGTTTCCGAGGTAGAGGGCATCACCATTGAGGTCCCCAACCCCAACACTATCGTTATCATCGGCTGCGACAAGCAGCAGGTCGGCCAGTTCGCCGCCGAGGTCCGCGAGAAGCGTCCTCCCGAGCCGTATAAGGGCAAGGGCATCAAGTACGTGGACGAGGTCATCCGCCGTAAGGTCGGCAAGACCGGCGCGAAGAAGTAAGGAGGCGAGCTGAAAAATGATCAAGAAACCCAATACCAACGCTCAGCGGCTCAAGAGGCACAAGCGCGTGCGCGCCAAGATCTCCGGCACGGCCCAGCGCCCCCGCCTGAACGTGTTCCGCAGCGAGAAGAACATCTATGCCCAGGTGATCGACGACGTGGCCGGCGTGACGCTGTGCTCCGCCTCCTCCCTGAAGCTCGACAACGGCGGCAACAAGGACGCCGCCCGCGAGGTAGGCAAGGCCGTAGCCAAGGCCGCTCTGGCCAAGGGGATCGAAGAGGTCGTTTTCGACCGCGGCGGTTACCTGTATCACGGCCGCGTGGCTGAGCTGGCCGAGGGCGCCCGCGAGGGCGGCCTGAAGTTCTAAGGGAGGAGAGAGAATATGCCTAGATTTGA
>JAIEIQ010000161.1 GCA_029065305.1 Oscillospiraceae bacterium | reverse complement strand
TGGTGTGCATCCAGAAGATGTCCGGCATGGTGTTGGACTCGGCGGCGGCCTCCAGCTTGGTCCAGTACTCGCTCCAGCTGGTGACCTGCACCTCGATGACCACATCCGGGTTTTTGGCGGTGTAGGCGTCGCAGATCGCCTGCATACTGTCGCGCTGGGCTACGTCCCAAATCTGAAGCTTGAGATGGGTTTTGCCGTCAGCGGCGCCGCACCCGGTGGCTGACAGTAGCAGAGCCAGCGTGAGCAACGCCGCTGCCAAACGGGGGAACTTTTTCATAACTCCACTCCTTTTTACACGAATTTCCGCGCCCGCCCGGCGGGAACAAACGCGGTTTTTACATATTATAATATCCGGCAAACCTGCTGTAAATGTCACCATTTTTGAAAAATATCCGCCGATGTTATTTTTACCCAAATCGAAAAAGGTTGTGTCACAAAAATAAATATTTTATCATAAAATCGTTATTTTCAACATTTGAAACCGGTTGCTTTTTTACATATCTCACAAAAATCCAGCGTTTTTCAAGGAGGGGGCATAAAAAAAGACCGGGCGTCTGCCCGATCTTTCCAGGGAATATATGGATAAATGTGCGCCTACAGCTGGCTCAGCTGCCGCAGCAGAACATTGGAGATGTTCTCGCAGGACGCCTGGATCTGCACGGCGCCGATGTTGTAGGCCACCATGGGCATCCCGTACACCACGCAGGACTCCTTATCCTGGCCGATGGTGTAGGCCCCGGCCTTGCGCATCTGGAGCAGGCCGTCGGCCCCATCCCGGCCCATGCCGGTCATGATGATGCCCACCATTTTGCACCGCACCTGCTCCGCCATGGAGAAGAACAGCGCGTCCACCGAGGGCCGGTGTCCGCTGACCTTCTCCCCGCTCTGGACGGAGACGGTGTACCGGGTCCCGCTGCGGACCACCCGCATCTGGTAGTCCGCCGGGGCCAGCAGGGCCAGACCCCGCCGGATCTCGTCGCCGTGCTTGGCCTCCCGCACCTCCATCTGGCACAGGCGGTTGAGGCGCTCGGCGTACATCTGGGTAAAGCCCGTGGGCATATGCTGGACAATCAGCATCCCCGGGATGTCCGCCGGCAGGCGCTTGAGCACCTCCAGGGTGGCCTCGGTGCCCCCGGTGGAGGCCCCCAGGCCGATAATGACCTTATCCATAGCCGGCCGCGCCCCCAGAAGCCGGGCCGCGCCCATGGGCGCGGGGGCGGCGGGGGCCCGCCGGACCTTGGCCCCGGCGGCGGACAGAACCTTCTGGGTTAAACCGGCGATAAACGCCTCGTTCTGCCCCGGCTCCGGCTTGCGCACGAAGTCCACCGCGCCGGCGGACAGGGCGTCGAACACCCGCAGGTTCAGGGAGGAGACCAGGATCACCGGCAGCGGGTACTGCGGCAGCAGCTTCTTGAGGAAATCAATGCCGCTCATGCCCGGCATCTCCACATCGGAGGTGATCACATCGGGGCGCAGCTGTCCCACCTTAGTCAGGGCGTCCTGGGCGTTGATGGCGATGCCCGCCACCTCGATATTCGGGTGCTTTCCCAGTCCCTGGGCAATCATTGTCCGGGCCATGATGGAGTCGTCTACCACCAGGACGCGGACCTTTTTATTCGCAGGCCACATATGATGTGCGCCTCCTTAACTTGTAAGATAAGCTCCCCTACGCCTGCTTCTGGAAGGTGGAGGGGGCCACGGTCCGGTAGGGCGCGTCCTTGCTCAGATTCTCCGAGTGGCTGATGAGCAGATAGCCGCCGGGGACCGTAGCGTCGTAGAAGCGGCGGACCAGCGCGTCCTTGGTGGGCTGATCGAAGTAGATCATCACGTTGCGGCAGAAGATCACGTCGAACTTCACCCGGAACTTGATGGGATCCATCAGGTTGAAGGTCTGGAAGATCACGTTGTCCCGGATCTCCGGGGCAACCATGTACTGGCTGGCCCCCTTGCCCGAGGGGCGGAAATACCGCTTTTTCCAGTTGGGGGGGATGGTGTCGGGCAGCTCGTAGACCCCGCGCTTGGCGCTGGCCAGGGCCTTCTGGGAGATGTCGGTGGCCAACACACGGGTGTCCCACTGGCCGGCCTGGGGGCCCAGATAGTCCTTGATGCACATGGAGATGTTGTAGGGCTCCTCCCCGCTGGAGCAGCCGGCGCTCCAGATGGCCAGCACCTTATCCCGCTGGTGGCGGCGCACCAGCTCCGGCAGAATGGTGCCGGTGAAGAAGGTGAAGTGCTCCTGCTCCCGCATGAAAAAGGTGTAGTTGGTGGTCAGGCGGTTGAGCACCTGCTCCACGTCGCCCGGGTCCTTCTTGCGCAGCAGATCGTCCAGAAAGGGGCCGAACCCGCTGTACCCCCGCTGGGAGAGCAGGGAGGAGAGACGGCTGGTCACCAGCTGCCTCTTCTGGGAGAGGTCGATGCCGTACTGGCTGTGCATAAACCGGACCAGACGGTTGAAGTCCTCGTTGGTGATGTTGTTGATAAGTGGCATGGCTGGCGCTTCCTTTCGTCCGGATGGGGCTTATCAGCCGTGGAGCAGCAGATCGCAGTCCAGGATCAGCATGGTGGCCCCCTCCGGCAGGGAGCACATGCCGGAGATCAGCTTCTGGGGATTCTGGGTGGGCATGGGCAGGATAGACTCCCGGGGAATGTCCACCATCCGCTCCACCCCGTCCACCAGGATGCCCACCAGATTGCCCTCCACATTCACCACCATGATGCAGTTGTCCTCCTGGGGCGGCTTGCCCAGGCGCAGGCGCATGTCGATGATGGGGATGATCTGGCCCCGGAGGTTGATGATGCCCCGCACGTAGTGGGGAACCCGGGGCAGGCGGGTGATGGTGTGGTCGGTGATGATCTCCACCACCTGCTCCGCGTCGATGCCGTAAAAGAGGCTGTCGGAGACGCAGATGAGATATTTGTTGCTGAGGACCTCCGGCGCGGTATCCTCCGGCGCGGCGTCCATGTCGCTGTGTCTGGCGAAGAGTACTTCCTCTGGCATATTGATTGCTCCCTTCTCTTAGAACATATCCTGGGCCGTGCTGTAGAGATTGGCCACGTCCAGAATGATACTGATGCTCCCGTCGCCCAGGATGCTGCACCCGGTGATGCCGCAGCTCTTGACATTGAAGCTGTTGACATAGGGGGGCAGGGGCTTGACCACGATCTGCTGCTGGCCGATGAGCTCATCCACAAAGAGGCAGTAGGACCGGTCCCCGGCCTCCAGCCAGATGAGAATGCCGTCGGCAATGTTGTCGTGGCCGTCCTCCATCTGGAAGAGGTCCTTGGCCCGGATGATGGGGTAGTAGTTGTCCAGGAACTTCATCATCTCGCCCCGGGCGGGGTCGTAGACGATGTCGTTGCCGGTGACCTTGGTGGAGGAGCGGATGTTGTTGATGGGGATGGTGAAGATGGAGCTGCCCACCGCCACCGCCATGCCGTCCATGATGGCCATGGTCAGGGGGATCTTCAGGGTGGTGGTCATCCCCTTGCCCCACTCGCTGGTGATAGTCACGGTGCCGCCCACGTCGGCCACGTTCTTCTTCACCACGTCCATGCCCACGCCTCTGCCGGAGAACTCCGTCACCTCGGTGTTGGTGGAGAAGCCGGGCATCATCAGGAAGTTGAGGATGTCCTTCTGGCTGTACTCCTGGCTGGGGTCCGCCAGGCCCTGGCGGATGGCCTTGTTGAGCACCGCGTTGACATCCACACCCTGGCCGTCATCCTTGATCTCAATGATAACCTCGCTGCCGGTGTGCCGGGCGGAGAGGATGATCTCCCCCACCGGGTCCTTGCCGGCGGCGACGCGGAGCTCCTCCCGCTCCTCCAGGCCGTGGTCCATGGAGTTGCGCACGATGTGCATGATGGGGTCGCTGATGGAGTCCACGATGGTCTTGTCCACCTCGGTGTCCTCGCCGATGAGGGT
>JAIEIQ010000160.1 GCA_029065305.1 Oscillospiraceae bacterium | reverse complement strand
TTTTGCCGATCACGGGGATATCCTTGATGACAGGGATGTCAATGTTGGGGATCTGATAGGAGCGGAACGCGCCGCTTGTGGTGGATTTCTCCCCCGTCAGCACATACATGATGAACACCGTCCCCCCCGATGCCGCCAAGTTGAAGGCGATACACGTCAGGTACAGCTCCGTTTTTCCGCTCAGGTTGGCGAAGGCGATGATCAGTCCCGTCAGCAGGCCCACCAGCACCGCGCCGAGGAGGCCCACCCACATGTTTCCGCTGTAGTGGGCAAAGGCCACTGCCGCCAGGGCGGAGCAGAGGATCATGCCCTCCACGCCCATGTTGAACATGCCGGCCTGCCGCGTGATGAGGGCGGCCAGAGCGGCAAAGATCAGGGGCGTAGCCATACGGATGGCTTCCGCTAAAAATTCTACCCAATCAATACTCATGTCTTTCCTCCTTTACGCAGCGGCCTTGCTCTTCGCGGCCTCCGCGTCCTTCTGGGCGGCCTTGAAGATCATCTTGTTCTTGGTCTTGGACATGAAGGACTCGGCGGCGATGAGCAGGATGATGATGCCCTGAATCACCGTGACAAACTCGGTGGGGATGTCGCCGGTGGTGTTGACCACGTCCGCGCCGATGCGGATGTAGGCCAGAAACAGCGCGCCGATGGGCACCAGGGCCGGGTTCTTCTTGGCCAGAACTGCCACCAGCAGGCCGTCGAAGCCGTGCTGGGTGGTGGCGGTCCACTGGAAGCGCTCATAGTTGCTCAGGATCTCGGTGGCGCCGGCGATACCCGCCACACCGCCGCCGATGAGCTGGGCCGCGAAGGACACGCCCACCGCGGACAGACCCACCGCCTTGGCGAAGGAGGGGTTCTCACCCACCAGGCGCATCTTCCAGCCGAAGGAGGTCTTGTAGAACAGCACCGCCACAACCACCACGCAGATGATGGCGATGAACAGTCCGGACTGGATCTTAAAGGAAGAGATCTTGGGCAGGCTCGCCGCTGCGGGCAGCTTCTTGGAGCCCAGGAAGGCGATGTCCGCGTCCCGGAGCTTGTAGCGGAGGATGGCCGTGCCCAGATAGCCGATGATGCTGTTGAGCATCAGGGAGACCACCACCACGTTGGCGTTGAACTTCCGCTCCATGATGGCGGGGATGAAGGCCACCGCCACGCCGGTGAGAATCGCCACCACCAGCAGCACCGGCACCATCACCACCGACGGCAGGCTCTCGCCCAGGCTGAGGGCCACCCAGGTGACCATACAGCCGGAGAGCATAAAGATGCCCTCGGGAACCAGGTTGAAGCGGTTGACCGCGTACATGAAGCACATGGACAGACCGCAGATGGTGAAGGGAATCGCCAGGTTGATGATACTGCCGATCCGGCGGGCCGAGGTAAAGGGACCCACCATGAACTGCCGGATAACGAAGACCGGGTCGTCGCTGATGGCGAAGAGTACCACCAGGGCAATGACATACGCGATGAGCAGGCCGACAAGCGTCCGAACAAGCTCCATCGTTGTTTCGATTTTTTGTGTCTTGCTCACAGTAACGCCTCCATTTCTTCCTTACTCATCTCCCGGACGCCCAGCATATACTCGCCCAGGGTCTCCTCCGAGACCTCGTTGGCCTTGGGGAAGGCGGCGACGATCTTGCCTTTGTGCATGACCAGCAGCCGGTCGGAGCACTCCAGCACCTCGTTGAGGTCGGCGGAGATCAGCAGAGCCGCCGTCTTCTCCTCCCGGGACTTGCGCACGATGGTCTTGCGGATCATCTCGGCGGTGCCCACATCGATGCCCCGGGTGGGCTGGCAGGCTAGGATGAAGTTGGCGCCGGAGGTGAACTCCCGGGCCACCACCACCTTCTGGATATTGCCGCCGGAGAGCATGCGCACCGGCTGGTCCGCGTTGTCGCAGGCAATCTCAAACTCCTTGATGTACTGGTCCACGGTGGCGTTGATCTTCTTGTCGTTCATGAAAATCCCGCTCTTGAAGTCCTTTTTGGTAAAGCGGTCGGCCACAATGTTCATCTTGATGGACATGTTGCCGGCCACGCCCTCCACCATCCGGTCCTCGGCGATATAGGCCATGCCCATATCCCGGATCTGCCGGACGCTCCTGCCCTTGATGGAGGTGCCGTTGAGCTCCACGTCGCCGCTGGCGAAGGAGCCCAGGCCGCTGAGCACCTCGCTCAGCTCCGTCTGGCCGTTGCCCTCCACGCCGGCGATGCCCACAACCTCCCCCTCGTGGATGTCGAAGGAGATACCGTCGATGACGTGCTTGCCGATGGAGTTGATCTTCACCAGATTCTTGATGGAGATCACCGGCTTGCCCAGCACGGGGGCCGCCTTCTGAATCTTCAGCACCACGTCGCGGCCCACCATCAGCTTCGAGAGGTCCGCCTCCGTCATGCCCTTGGTGTCGTAGGAGCCCATGCACTGGCCGTGGCGGAGCACCGTCACGCGGCTGCAGATGTACATGACCTCCTCCAGCTTGTGGGAGATGAAGATGATGGACACGCCGTCGTCCCGGAGAGTGAAGAGCTGCTCAAACAGCTCCGCCGTCTCCTGGGGCGTCAGCACGGCGGTGGGCTCGTCCATGATGAGGATCTTCGCGCCCTTGATGAGGGCCTTGAGGATCTCCACCTTCTGCATCTGGCCCACGCTCAAATCCCGAACCTTGGCCCGGGCGTCGATTTTGAAGTTGTATTTGTCCGCGATCTCCTGGGTCTTTTTCACAGCGCCCTCGAAGTCGAAGAGGCCGTTCTTGATGGGCTCCACCCCCAGAGTGACGTTCTCCGCCACCGTCAGGGAGGGCAGCAGCATAAAGTGCTGGTGGACCATGCCCACGCCCTTGCTGATCGCGTGCAGGGGATTTTCCAGCTTCTCCTCCACACCGTTGATGAAGATCTTCCCCTCCTGGGGCTCCTCCATCCCGAAGAGGATTTTCATCAGCGTCGTCTTACCCGCGCCGTTCTCCCCCACAAGGGCGTGGATCTCATTTTTGCCGACGCTGAAGGTCACGTCTTTATTGGCAATAAAACCGTTGGAGTAAATTTTCGTGATGTTTTGCATCCGCAATGCTTCATCGGCCATGCAAATATAACCTCCCTCTTCGGGGGAGAGCCGGCAGGTTTCTGCGCCGCCGGCTCTCCCCTCTCTATTCTATTGATCCAGCTGCCGCTGCTTACTTGGCGCTGTCAAGGAACGCCAGGTACTCCGCCTCGTCGGCGAAGTCGTAGTAGGACTTGACCTCCAGCTCGCCGCTCTTGACCTTGGCGGCGGCGTCGGCCATGGCGTTGCGCAGATCCTCAGGCACGTTCTCCTTGAAGAAGTCGTTGTCCACGTAGCCCACGGAGTCCTCCTTCAGGCCCAGGGTGATGGTCTTGCCCCACATGTCCTCGCCGGCCTCCACGCTGTGGAAGAAGGAGACGAAGGAGTTGCCGACCTCCTTGAGCATGGAGGTGAGGATGACGTCGGCCTTCTCGGGGTTCTCGCTGTCCTTGTAGGACTGATACTGGTCGGAGTCCACGCCGATAGCCCAGGTGCCGGTCTCGATAGCGGCCTCGAACAGGCCGTCGCCGGAGCCGCCGGCCACCTGATAGAACACGTCGGCGTTGTTGTTGCGGGCCTGGTCAAGGACAAGGCTCTTCATGATGGCGGGCTCGGTCCAGCTGCCGCAGGCGGAGACAATCACCTTGCAGTCGGGGTTGTAGTCCTGAGCGCCCTGGACATAGCCGGTGACGAAGTCGTTGATGACGGGGTTCTCCACGCCCACGTCCACGGCCACAACGCCGGTCTTGCTCATGCCGGCGGCCAGCATACCCACCAGGTAGGAGCCCTCGTTCTGGGCGTAGAAGATGCAGGAGGAGTTGCTGGGCAGGGAGGACTCATCGCGCATCTCATCGAAGATGAGGAACCGGGCATCGGGGTACTCGTCCGCAATGTTGATGAAGTTGTCACCGTAAGTGGAAGAGCCCACGATGTACTGGTATCCCTGGTCCAGGGCGTCACGGATGTAGTCGTCAAACTTGTCGGCCTTGGAGGCGTCGCCGGTCTCGATGGTCTTGACGTCCCAGCCCTCGCCCCGGAGGATGTTCATGCCGGCCTCGCCGGAGTCGGAGAAGGACTTGTCGCCCAGGTTGCCCACGATATAGGCGATCTTGCCCTTGCCGCCGCCCTCACCGTCGGAACCGCCGTCGCTGTCCTTGCCGTCAGCGGGCTTGTCGCCGCCGCCACCGCCGCCGCAGGCGGACAGCATGGCCATCACCATGGCAAGTGCCAGGGCCAGGCCCAGGATCTTAGAGAACTTTTTCTTCATTTTTTCCTACACTCCTTTTACTCTTTTGAACTATCCAAACCGCCAGCCGGATTTGACCGGCGGGGAGTTCCTCATTGGTGCTGGGTCAGATCCCGGATCCACCGCATGGACAGGACCCGGATGATCCCCACAACCGCCTCCAGGGCAATTGTGGTCTTGATAATCGCCACCACCGCCGCCGCCGGGGCCTCCAGCACAAAGGCCGCCAGCGCCGCCAGGGGGATGCAGACCATCCACATGATGACGATATCGGAATAGAAGCCGGTTTTTCCGTCTCCGCCGGCCCGAAGGATGCCGATCATTCCGGTCATCTCCAGCAGGGAGAAGGGCCAGATGACGGCAATCACCGCCATAAACTGCCGGGCGTAGGCCACGGCGTCCGGCTCCAGGTTGTACAGGGACAGGAAGGGCCCCCTGGCAACGAGGGTCACACCCCCCAGGATCAGGCCGATGCCCAGACCCACGATCAGCATGGTCTTGGCCTGCCGCTTCACCTTCTCCCGGTCCCCGCCGCCGATGGTCTTGGCGATGACTACGCTGCACGCGTTGAGATACCCGTTGCCCACACTGGCGCATAGGTTGTAGAGCACCATCATCACGTTGTAGCCCGCCACCACCGAGGTGCCCAGCTGGCCGGTGATCATGCTGCCGGTGCTGGTACCCATGGACCAGATCATCTCATGGGCCACGATGGGTCCGCTGACCTTCAGAATGTCCCGGCTCAGCTGCCGGTCCCGCCGGGCGAGATCCGCCGGCTTGAACGCAATGCGCTTCTCCATCCGCAACAGATACGTCCCGCAGATAGCCAGCTCCACCAGACGGGCCGTCACCGCGCCCACGGCGATGCCCGTGATGCCCAGCTCCGGCAGGCCGAAGCGGCCGTAGAGCAGGCAGTAGTTGAGCAGGATGTTGACGGAGTAGGAGACGATGTTGGTCACCAGCACCACCTTCACCCGCTCCACCCCCCGGCACCCGGCGAAAATCATCACGCTCAGGGCGCAGGGCAGATACGTCAGCGCCGCCAGCCGCAGATACCCTGCCCCCAGGGCGATGAGGGCATCGTCGCTGCTGTAGAGCCGCATGAACAGAGTGGGAAAGGCCATGACCAGCGCCGTGGCGATGATCCCAAAGACAGCGGAGGTCCGCAGGCCCGTTGCCAGCACGGTGCGGATGGACTCCACGTCCCGGCGGCCCCAATACTGGGCCACCAGCACGCAGCACCCCACCGCCAGGCCGTTGCAGACGGTGTAGTAGATAAAGAACACCTGGTCCGCCTGGGACACCGCCGACATCTGGAGCTGGTCGATGCTGCCCAGGAGGATGCTGTTGACCGTGTCCACGCTGACGCGCAGCAGCTGCTGGAGCATGATAGGGAAAGCCAGCGCGAAGATATTGGCGTAGAGCCGCCGGTCCCGGATTAGCAGCGCCCCGCTCATTTTTCCCCGGCGCTCCGGCAGATCGTATCCACCAGCCATTTACGGAACATGGACACATCCACCTCCAAGGCCACGGACACGTTGGCCGGCTTTCCGGTCCGGCCCCGCTGGTCCACGAAGGTGTGTCCATAGGCGCACTGGCCATGGGTCTCCACGTCCACGAAGCAATCACGGCAGGTCAGGCACTCCGGGCACACCGCCGCCGCAAAGGCCAGGGCGTCGTGCATCAGGGCATCCTCGCCGCCGGAGTGGTTCCGGGTAAACATGTACGCCAGCAGGTCCGCCGCGACCCGGCCCGCGGGGGTGCCGCAGGCCCGGAGGGCGTCCGCGTCCTCCCGGGTCATGATGGCCTTCGTCGTCACGTCCAGGCCCACCATGGTCATGGGAATGCCGCTGCCGATGACAATCTTCGCGGCCTCCGGGTCGGCCCAGATGTTGAACTCCGCCGTGGGGGTCACATTCCCGCCCACAGCCGCGCCGCCCATGAACCAGATATGGCGGATAAGCCCCGCCAGATCCCCGTGCTGGACCAGCGCCAGGGCGATATTGGTCATGGGGCCGATCACCAGCAGCTCCAGGGCGCCCTTCTCCTCCACCGCCGTCTCGTAAATGAGCTCCGAGGCGACCCGGGGGTCAAACACCTGCTCCGCCTCCGGCAGCTGGACGGTTCCGAAGCCCGTGGGGCCGTGGGTGTCGTCCAGGTGTCCCTCGTTGACAAAGCCGCTGAGCAGGGGCCGGACCGCCCCTCTGGCTACCGGGATGTTCTTCCCCAGCAGGGCCGTCAAATTCCGGTTGTTCCGGCACACATGCCGCTCACAGATATTGCCGTTGACGGAGGTGATTGCCTTCACCTCCACCTCGGGGCTGTAGAGCGCCGCCAGAATGGCAATGGCGTCATCGGTGCCGGTATCGCAGTCGATAATAAATGGTCTTTTCTCCATGCTTCTTCCCTCACTTCTCCGGTGTTACGCCAGGGAGAGAGCCACTTCCATCATCTGGGTGAAGGCGGTCTGCCGCTCCTCGGCGGTGGTGATCTCGTCGGGACCGTCGGAGATGGTCAGGATGCACAGGGCGTTGACCCCGGCCATGGCCGCGTTGGTGTACAGAGCCACGGACTCCATCTCCACCGCCAGCACGCCCAGCTCCGGCCAGCTCTTGCCCTTGGGCAGGTCCACACCGTAGAACACGTCGGAGCAGAGCACGTTGCCCACGTGGTACTTGTAGCCCAGAGCCTTGGCGCTGGCTACGGCCTTCTCCAGCAGCTCGTAGCTGCAGATGGGGGCGAAGGTGCCGGGCAGGCCCATGAGCTCCGCGTAGTTGCTGGTGGTGCAGACGCCCTGGGCGAAGACCATCTCCTTGACGTGGACATGGGGCTGGAAGGTGCCGGCGGTGCCGATGCGGATCAGGTTCTTGCAGCCGTAGATATTGATGAGCTCATAGCTGTAGATGCCCATGGAGGGGCAGCCCATGCCGGTGCCCATAACGGAGACCGGACGGCCCTTGTAGGTGCCGGTAAAGCCGAACATGTTCCGGGTGGCGTTGAACTGCTTGACATCCTCCAGGAAGGTGTCCGCGATAAACTTCGCCCGCAGCGGATCGCCCGGCAGCAGGATCGTCTCCGCGATCTCCCCGACCTGAGCGGCAATGTGCGGCGTAGGTGCACTCATTTTAATACTACTACCCATAATTTTTCCCCTTTCGATTTCCCAAATCTTGTTATTTCTCTCTATATCACAGCCGGAACGGGCCGGCGATGATCCGCTGTCACTTGGCGCTCTGGCCGAAGCGCTCCACATCCTCCCACACGGGGATGGAGTTGGCCGCGCCCTTGACCCCCACCGCCAGACTGCTGGCGATGCTGGCCATGTGCAGGGCCTCCTGGGCGCTCAGGCCCTTGGCCGTGCTGGCCAGGAAGTAGCCGCAGAAGGTGTCCCCGGCGGCGGTGGTATCCACCACGGACACATTATAAATGCCGTGGCGCAGCCGCTCGCCGCCGCAGGCGTAGAGCACGCCCTCCTTCCCCACCGTCAGCACAACAGCAGCCTCCGGGAACTTCTCCGCCAGATCCTCCAGGATCCGGCTGTTGTCCTCCGCGTCGCTGCCGGCGATGGCCTTGCCCTCGATCTCGTTGATCAGGAAGTAGTCCACCAGCTCCATGGGGTAGGTGAAGAGCTTATCGTCAATGGGGGAGGCGTTGATGGCGATCTTCATCCCCCGCTCCTTGGCTTTTTTCATGGCGTAGGCCACGCCGCTGGTCTCGTTCTGCACCAGCAGCACGTCCCCGGCGGCAAAGCGCTCCAGCACGCTGTCGATATAGTCCTCCGTCAGCGCACCATTGGCCCCGGCGGAGATGATGATGCAGTTCTGCCCCTTGGGGATGAGCTGGATGATGGCGTGGCCGGTGGGCACGTCCTCCAGCACCTGGAGGCAGTCCGTATGGACGCCGCTGTTTTCCAGCAGCTCCTTGAGGAACAGCCCGTCCGTCCCGATAGCCCCGGCGCAGTAGACCTCCGCCCCGGCCCGGGCCGCAGCGATGGCCTGGTTGAGGCCCTTGCCGCCGCTGAAGGTCTCCAGCCGTCCGGCGGTGAGCGTCTCCCCTGCGGAGACGAAGTGCTCCACGCTGTAGACCTTGTCGATGTTCAGGGAACCGATATCCAGAATTTTCATATTCCTTCTCCTCTGCTTTCCGGGGCCTCAGCGGGTTTCCACCACCAGCGGGACAAACTTCTTCTCCAGCGTGTCCACCAGGCCAATATCTGTACATTTTATCTCCGGCGACACCGCCAGAGTCATCAGGGTCAAGAACATCATAGGGTTGGCGTGGCGCAGGCCCAACCGCTCCACCGCCCGGAAGAAGGCCCCGAACTGCTCCTGGAGCTCGTCCGCCTCCCCCTCGGTGAGCACTCCCGCCACCGGCAGGGGCACCTCCGCCAGAACCTCCCCGCCCTGGACGGCGCACAGCCCGCCGCCAATCTCAAGCAGCCGGTTTGCCGCCCGGGCCATGTCCTCCTCATCGGTTCCGTAGACCGTGAGGTTGTGGCTGTCGTGGGCGTAGGTAGTAGCCAGAGCCCCCCGGAACGCCGGGAACCCGGCCAGCAGGCCCAGGGAGACCTCCTTCCCGGGGGCTTTTTCCGGGCCGTAGCCGTGGCGGTAGATGACGCCCACCTTCACCAGCCCGGCGGTGTCCAGCTGTCCGTTTCGGACGGGGATCCAGCGCGTCTCGTTTTTCGTGCGGGTTGTGATCTCGTTGCAGCCCAGCACGTGGACCAGCGCCTCCGCCGCTCCCGCCGGGAGCTCCGCCCTCAGCGCGAAGTCCTCCGCCGCCAGGGGCAGGACATGGACGGAGTGGTAGAACTCCTCCGGGAACCGGTAGGCGTCCATCCGCACCAGGCACTTTCCGTTTTCCGCCACCAGCTCCCCGTCGGAGAAGACCATGTCCGGCTCGATTTTCTCCAGGTCCTTCATCAGCAGGATATCCGCCCGGTATCCCGGGGAGACCGCGCCCCGGTCGTAGAGCCGCAGGCGGGCCGCGGCGTTGATGGTGGCGTAGCGGATTGCCCGCAGGGGCCGCAGGCCCAGGGCAATGGCCCGGCGGACGTTGGCGTTCAGGTGCCCGTGCTCCACGAGTTCGACAAAGGGCACGTCGTCGGTGATGAGCATAATCCGATCCTGGAGGGGGAACTGGTCCACGTAGGCAATCAAATCCTCCGACAGGAAGGAGTGCTGAATTTGAATGGAGAATCCGGCGGCCAGCTTTTCCTTGGCCCTGGGGAGGGACATATCCGTGTGGTCCGCGTCCACGCCGGTGGCGCGGAACGCCTGGAGCCGGGCCCCGGTGAGGGCGGGGACATGGCCGTCCAGGATGACGCCCCGGCGGCGCGCCGCCTCCACCACGCCGAGGATGCGCTCGTCTCCCCCGGCCACGGCGTTGAAGTCCATCAGCTCCCCCATGCCGGCCACGCCGGGGATATCCAGAAGCGCCTCCATCTCCTTCTCCCCCAACGACCAGCCGGACCGCTCCAGGCCCGGGGCGGAGGGGATGGTGGAGGGCGCCATCATCAACACGTGGAGGGGCATATTGGCGGAGGCCTCCGCCATGGCCCGGACGCCGGCCGCGCCGCAGACATTTGCAATCTCGTGGGGGTCGGCGGCTACGGTGGTGGTGCCGCAGGCCAGGACCAGCTCCGCAAACCGGGCGGGGGCCATCATACTGCTCTCAATGTGCATATGGGCGTCGATGAAGCCGGGGACGGCGTAGCGGCCCGCTCCGTCGATCTCCCTGTTTGCCGTGTAGGGGAAATCGATGGGGCCTATGTACGCTATGGCGCCGCCGGTGACGGCTACGTCTCCCTCGACAATGGACTCTGTAAAAACGTTCACAATTTTGACGTTTTTTATCACTAAATCGAAGGGTTTTTTCCCGACAATTGAGTAAACGCAGTCAGCTCCCATGGCGATCCTCCCCGGCTTTTTTGCGAACAGGTTATTTCTCCGTATTATATTACATGGCTGTGGTTTTGTCAACAGTTCTAATTCGTTCTTCTCCCCATTGGATTCTTTTGCTGTGGTTGCACAATAATTTGTCTGCCCCGGGGCTCCTCGCCCCGGACCCTCGGGCACTTTTTCGCCGCCGAAAAAGTGCCCAAAAAGCCGCCAGGCCCCCTTCCGGGGCCTGGACCCCGGGAACACGTTGGGGGTTACAGGGGTTTTCTGCGGTGCTTCACTATGGGCGAAGCCTCTGAATGGCCCGCGCCCTTCTGGAGGCTCGGTACGCCCGCGGCTCCGCCTGTCGGCCTGTTAACCCGACGGACCCTGCGTAACTGCCCGTGGCCTACACCTCTATGCTCTCTCCGGTTTGGAAGAAGTACAGTAGCCGGCGGACCACCGGCTGCTCCAGGATGCTCTCCAGCGCCCGGCTGTAGGCCAGCAGTTGGGGGCGGTACAGCTCCGAGCGCTGGCGGACCGTCTCCTCTGTGACGAAGTCCGTTTTGAAGTCCACCACCAGGATGCCGCCCTCCACCTGGGCGTACAGGTCCACCACCCCCTGGAGGAGGAGCTCGTCCCCGGCGGTAGCCTCTGGATAATAGTCGCCGGCGGGCACCAGCAGGCTGAATCGAAACTCACGCCGGATCTCCTTTGCCTGGCGCAGCTCCTCCGCCAGAGGGGAGTCCAGGAACCGCGCGATGGCTCCGGCGTTTATCGAGGCGGCCTGCTCCTCTGTCAGCAGGCGGCGGTCCCGCAGGCTGTCCACCGTCCGGCGCACCGCCGCCGTGCCCCGCTCCTCCAGCGGCAGGTACTGCATCACAAGATGGGTGGCTGTGCCCCGTTGGTCCGCCGTCAGAGGGCGGTCCCCGGCCAGGAATTTGGGCCGGTCAAAGCTGGGCCGGCTGTAGGGCGGGACCGTTCCTTGGGCGATCTCCTGGTCCTTCTCCCGGCCCTTGAGCTGGGTGGCGGTGAGCTTGGTGGGGATGCCGCACTCGGCCAAGTAGGGGTAGGGC
>JAIEIQ010000016.1 GCA_029065305.1 Oscillospiraceae bacterium | reverse complement strand
GGCCCTGGGGGTCTATTTCGATATGCCCTCCTTCGACGGCATCGGTATTGAGGCGTACAAGCCGCTGTGACAGAGAAAAACAAACGCCGCCCCGGCTTTTCGCCGGGGCGGCGCTTTGCGTACGGAAAATCCTCAGCCCTCACGGGTGACCTGGAATTTGGTGGGGCTGCTGCCGCTGAAAATCCCGTCGGTGATTGTGCCGACCAGATTGGCGTAGCTGTACCTGTCAGGCCGGTCGATCCACTCGTAGCCTTTGAGCGTATAGGTGTCATTCATGTAGCTGTAATCTACGTGCATATAGTACTTGCCCTCCTTAGAGCTGCTCTGGCCGGGCAGGTTGTGGAAGTCGAAAAGCGCCCTATACTCGCCCTGATCCTTGGCGATGGTCAGAGTCAGGCCCACTGTAGCGGTATTGTTGACATAGGTGCCCTCATAGACACCCACTGCCTCGTCCAGCTTCTGACGGATATCCGTCACCGCCCGGCTGATCCGAAAGGCGGTGGGGGCGGCGCCGCTGAGGACGTCCCCCTCCAGGGTGCCCCGGAGATCCAGCAGCTTATACCCCTCCGGCTTCTCGATCCACTCGTCAGAGGTAAACACATAGGTCTTGCTCAGCCCGTCGTAGGCCACATCCATACTGTAACTGCCCGTCTTACAGTTGGTCCGGCCCGGCAGGCTGGTAAAGGCAAAATCGGCCCGGTACTTTCCGGACTCCTTGTAGACCCGCAGCGTCAGGGCGGACTCCCCCTGAACGGGGAGGTAGGCCCCCATATAGGTCCCCATCAGCTTCCGCAGGGCCTGGTCCGCCTCCACGGCGGAGGGATCGGTTACCAGATTCTGCTGGTTGACATAGATTCGGTAGACTAGCAATATCGCCTGCTCGCAGGTGGTGCCGCCCAGGGGGTCCATCCTGCCGCCGCCTACACCCCGGATGATGCTGTTGTCAAAGATGTAGTTCACCGCTTCGGAGGCCCAGACCGCGATAGACGCCTTATCTGTGAAGTCGTTGTCCCGGTAAGCCGACACGTTCGAGCCGGGAATGGCGATGTCGATGCAGCGGGAGAGCATCACGCAGATCTCCTGCCGGTTGATGGGGCTGCCGGGGGCAAAGACGTTGTCAGAGAGGCCCTTGACGATGCCCAGGGTGTAGGCTTTCACGATCTCCGGGTTGGCGGTATCGGAGAAGGGATTGGCCCCGGCCTGCGCGGCCTCGCCGGTGAGCTTCTCGTAGAGCTTCACCACCAGCTCACAGAACTGTTCCCGGGTGATGTTGGCCTGGTAATTCTGGGTAACAGCCGGTGTGGTCAGCCCCACCTGCGCGGCCGCGTTGACCTCCTCCTCCGCCCAGCTCGAGGGCGCGGCCAGAGCCGTACCGGGCAGCAGCGCCAGGCACAGCAGCAGTGCGAAAATTGTTGCGGTCAGTCGTCTCATAAAATTTCTCCTCTTCAGTTTTATCGCTGGCCGGTTTACAGCCGGATACCAGCCATATCCAAAATAACGGGCACGTTCCTCTCCGCGCCGATGGCCATGATGTGGACTCCGGGGCAGATGTGCTCATCCCGAATCCTGGCGATCATCTCCGCCGCCAGCTCCATGCCCAGCTTAGCCGACAGGCCCTTGAGGCCCTTCTCCTTCCCCTCTGCTGCGGCGGCGTCCAGCCGGGCAATCATCTCCTCCGGCACCGCGATGCCCGGGACGTTCTCGTTCATGAACCGCGCCATTCCCGCGCTCTTGAGGGGGATGATCCCGGCCATAATGGGCACCCGGATCCCGGCCTCCTCCACCGCCTCCAGGAAGCGTTTGAGCTCGTCCAGATCGAAGATCCCCTGGGTCTGTATGTACCGGGCCCCGGCCTCCACCTTCTGGCGGAGCTTGTTGAGCTGCAAAATCCGGGGCTCGTAGACCGGCGTCACCGCCGCGCCCTTGAAGAACGCCGGCGGGGGGCCGCTCAGGGGATTCCCGCCGCAGTCGGTCCCGGCCTCCTCCACCGCCGAGAGCATCCGCAGGATGCCTACGGAGTCCAGATCGTACACCGGCTTGGCGTCCCGGCAGTCGCCCACCGCCGGGTGGTCCCCGGTGAGAGCCAGCACGGTGTCAATCCCAAAGGACGCGGCGGACAGGGCGTCGGCCAGAATCCCCATCCGGTTCCGGTCCCGGCCGGTCATCTGCAAAATGGGCTCCACCCCGGCCTGCTTCAGGTGGACGCACAGGCCCAGGGAGGACGCCCGCAGGCAGGCGGACTGCATATCCGTGACGTTGACGGCGTGGACCTTGCCCCGCAGCAGGGTGGCGTCCTCCAGCTGCTGGGAAAAATCCCACCCCTTGGGCGGGGCCATCTCGGCGGTAACGGCGAACGCGCCGCTCTCCAGGGCTCTTTTCAGCTCGCTCATGCTCTCTTCTCCCTCAAATTGATGTGTCTGGGGTAGGCCACAGCGGCGTGGCCCTTGTCGGGCCGGGTCTGACCCAGCTTATCCAGCTGCCCCGTGGCCTCCAGCCGCTTATAGATGAGGATCCAGGCGCAGTCGTTGTCCGGATTGACCTCGCACTTCCCGTTCTTCTGTCCTCCGCAGGGCCCGTTGACCAAGCTCTTGGCGCACCGGGTAATGGGGCAGACCCCGCCGGTGGAGCCCAGCACGCAGTCCCCGCACATCTTGCAGTACTCGTTGAACATCCCCACCCGCTCAATCTGTCCCAAAAACATGGTGTTGTTGGCGGGGTAGACGGGGATGGACACGTTGTCGGCCACGGTCTGGACCCCGTCGCCGCAGCTCAGGCCCACAATGGCCTCCGCCCCGGCGTCCCGGACAGCCTTCAGGTCCTTCTTCACCAGCAGCTTGTGGCAGCACTCGTCGGGCAGAACGGAGCCCACCACCTCCTTGCCGTTCTCCTCCAGGAGGGCGCGCATCTCCTCCAGCTCCTTCGCCCCGCCGGTCTGGCAGGCGGAGGCGCACTGGCCGCAGCCCACCAGGGCCACTTTTGTGACCTCCTCCAGCATGGCCAGGAGCTCCTCCCTCGGCTTTTTCTGGGTAATAATCATGTTGTTCTCCTCATTTCTTCTCCGGTTCCCCGCCAAAGCGGGGACAGGTCTATCATACCTGATCTCGCGTCTAAAATCAACCGCCGCCGTAAACACCGCCAATGAAGAAAAGCAAAATTTTTCCGGTTGACAAGCCCCCGCCCCTCCTGTATACTAGTACAGATAAATTTGAGAGGTGCGCTTTCATCCCTGTTGGCCGGACAGGCCGGGAAGGAGTTTGTCTGTGGACTGTGTTCTGAAAAACGCCATGCTGTTGGACGGCAGCGTCTTCCGTCCCGCCGACATCGCGGTCCGTGGGGGCCGTATCGTTTCCATTTCCAGGGGGCTGGAGTTCCCCGTTTCCATTGATCTTCATAACGCCGCTGTTTTTCCCGGTTTCGTTGATGTCCACGTTCATCTGCGAGAGCCGGGATTTTCTTATAAGGAGACGGTCCGCACCGGGACCCTCTCCGCCGCCCGGGGGGGCTACGCCCACATCTGCCCCATGCCCAACCTGAACCCGGTGCCGGATACAGCGGAGCACCTGGAGGAGCAGCTGTCCATCATCCGCCGGGACGCGGTGGTAAACGTCCACCCCTACGGGGCCATCACCGCCGGAGAGAAGGGCGGTACCCTGGCGGAGCTGGCGGCTATGGCCCCCCACGCGGCGGGCTTCTCCGACGACGGCAAGGGCGTCCAGAATCCGGACATGATGCGCGCCGCCATGACCGAGGCCAGGCGGCTGGGCAAGATCATCGCCGCCCACTGCGAGGACGAGAGCCTTCTAAACGGCGGCTATATCCACGACGGGGCCTACGCCCGGGCCCACGGCCACCGGGGCATCTGCTCGGAGAGCGAGTGGGGCCCCATCGCCCGGGACCTGGAGCTGGCGGCGGAGACCGGGTGCGCCTACCACGTCTGCCACGTCTCCGCCAAGGAGAGCGTGGACCTCATCCGCAGGGCCAAGGCCAGGGGGGTGGACGTGACCTGCGAGACGGGGCCCCACTATCTGGTGTTCAGCGACAGGGACCTCCAGGAGGACGGGCGGTTCAAGATGAATCCCCCCATCCGCTCTGCGGAGGACCGGCAGGCCCTCATCGACGGCCTGCTGGACGGCACTATTGATATGATCGCCACCGACCACGCCCCCCACTCCGCCGAGGAGAAGAGCCGGGGCCTGGAGAAGAGCGCCATGGGGGTGGTGGGACTGGAGACGGCCTTCGCCGCCCTGTACACTCATCTGGTCAAGCCGGGTATTCTGCCCCTGGACCGGCTTATCGAACTCATGCACGGCAGCCCGGCCAGGCGCTTCGGCTTCGGCACGCCCCTGGCGGAGGGCCAGCCGGCGGATCTGACGGTCTTTGACCTGGACGCGAAATACACGGTAAACCCGGAGGACTTCCAGACCATGGGCCGGGCCACCCCCTTCGCGGGGATGGAGCTGTACGGGGTGTGCAGGCTGACCATGGTGAACGGAGAGATCGTCTGGAGGGAGGAAAACTGATGACGCAGGGGATTTACAGAGTCGAATATAACCGAAAGTTGGCGCCGGATGTGTGGGAGCTGCGCCTCTCGGGCGGCACCGGGGCCATCACCGCGCCGGGACAGTTCATCAATATCAAGCTGGAGGGCTTCTACCTCCGCCGCCCCATCTCCATCTGCGACTGGGACGGGGAGGGCGTTACTGTTATCTATAAGGTGGTGGGCCGGGGCACCGCCGCCCTCTCCGACGTGGAGCCGGGGCAGGATCTGGATATCCTCTGCGGCCTGGGCAACGGCTTCGATGTCTCCAGGTGCGGGACCCGCACCCTGGTCATCGGCGGCGGGGCCGGGGTGCCGCCTATGTACGGTCTGGCGAAGGCCCTGCTGCGGGCCGGGAAAACGCCCATCGCCATTCTGGGCTTTAACAAAAAAGAGGAGATCTTCTATGAAGAGCAGTTCCGGGCCCTGGGGATCGAGGCGGTTATCACCACCGTGGATGGCAGCTATGGGACAAAGGGCTTCGTCACTGACGCGTTCCCGGCGGAGTACGATTATTTCTGCGCCTGCGGCCCCCAGCCTATGCTGAAGGCGGTGTGCCACACCTCCAGAACCTCCGGACTGCTGAGCTTTGAGGAGCGGATGGGCTGCGGGTTCGGGGCCTGCATGGGGTGCTCCTGCAAGACCAAGTACGGCAATAAGCGCATCTGCAAGGACGGCCCTGTGCTGGAGAAGGAGGAGATCATATGGTAGACACAAGGGTAACGCTCTCCGGCATCACGCTGGACAACCCGGTTATTCCCGCCAGCGGCACCTTCGGCTACGGCTACGAGTTCTCGGAGCTCTATGATATCAACTGCCTGGGGACCTTCTCCTTCAAGGGCACCACCCGGGAGCCCCGCTTCGGCAACCCCACCC
>JAIEIQ010000159.1 GCA_029065305.1 Oscillospiraceae bacterium | reverse complement strand
TCTGCGGCCTGGAGGTGGAGGAGAAGACCGGGGATGTGGTGGTGGACTTTCTGGAGCGGAGCGGCCTGCCGGTGTTTTTCGCCCCGGGCCCGCGGCTCCGCCGGATCGATCCCGGGCTGATGGAGCGGGTCTTTGCCCTCCGCCCGGTGCTCCACCTCAACGACGACGAGGCGGAGGAGTACACCGGGACAGATACCCTGGAGGCTGCCGCCGGGGCGCTGTACGCCCTGACGAAAAATCTGGTGGTCATCACCACCGGCGAGCGGGGCGCCTGCTTCTATAACGGACAGGCCCTCACCCGGGTTCCGCCTGTGAAGGTGGAGCGCATCGCGGACACCATCGGCGCCGGGGACGGCCACTGCGGAGCTCTCATGGCCTGTCTGGCCAGGGGGATGGGTCCGGCGGAGGCCACCGCCAAGGCCAACGCCGCCGCCGCGCTGCTGGTTACGGTCAAGGGGGGAATTCTGTCCAGGGAGCAGTTCGCTGCGCTGCGCCTCTTCTCGTAACCATCCCCAGGGCGGATCCGTTTTGCCCAAATCGGGGCATACTAGCCCTATCTCTGAAAAGGAGGGAGCAAGTATGCTTGAGCCGAAGCGCGGCAAAAAACAGGAGCATCCCAGCCCTATGGACAAGGCAATGAACCTGACCGCCTGGCAGTCCGCCAAGACGGATCCCCAGGGGAGCTGGACCGGCACGCCGGCAGACCCCTATGAGGTCCCGGTGCAGGACGCGGACGATCTGTAGCGCGAATCCACCGCCGAAAAGGGACCGGCGCGGCATAACGCCGCGCCGGTCCCTTTTTTCGGTGCATGCACTGTCTCACAGGAAAAACGACATCACAACCGGGGTAACATATGCCTCCAGAACAGCGGCGGCGGCAATCATGGGCAGCACCAGCAGGAGCATCACCCGCAGCAGATCGCCCAGCAGCTCCGCCAGGGGCTCCGCGCGCCTGCTGCCGGTCACAATGCGGCACATGTTCCGGCACAGGCACACCCCGCAGGCCGCGGACATCACAAGCGCCGGTATCTCAAAAACCCCGTGGGGCAGAATCCCGGCCAGATAGGCCGTCAGGCTCATCCCCCGCTGCTGGACCCAGGGGCCCATCATTCCCAGCAGACACCCGTTGGACGCCAGGGTCAGCAGGGGCAGAAACAGAAACGGAACAAATCCCATCGCCACCGGGAACAGCACCGCCTGCCAATTGTTGGCCAACAGGCCCAGAGGGGACAGGTTCCCGGCGCTGTCCGCGACGCCGGAGGACTCTATGACCATCATAAACTGCTCGATGATCTGGTCCACCGCCTGCGGGTTTGCCGCCGCTGCTGCCCAGCCCAGGGCCGCTGCCGCCGCCATGCCCAGACCGCACCACCGGACGATCCGCCGGTAGTCCGTCTCCAGAAATTCCGCCAGCAGCCGGACCTGCTCTTGAAGAAACTCCATCACAGCAGCTCCAGTCCCACCCTCAGCCGCCGCAGGCACTCGTCACGGCCGAGGATCTGGCAGATTTCCACCGCGCCGCCGGGCGTCACAGCCTGTCCAGCCGCCGCGATGCGCACCGGCCACATGAGGGTGGCGTTTTTGACCTCCAGCTTGGCCGCCAGGTCCATAAGGCAGCTGTGGATGGACTCCTGGGTCCAGTCCGCAAGCGCCTCCAGGGCGGGGACGGCGGACTCCAGCATCCGCTTGGACACCTCCTCGTTGGTTTTGGACTTCTTGTTGGTGAAGAGGTCCTTCTCATAGTGCGGCAGAGTCTCGAAGAAGGCCACCTTCTCCGGGATCTCCGTCAGCCTTTCGCACCGGGCCTGGAGCAGGGCCGCGATGGCCCCTGTATCCAGCGCCGGATTGTTCACCGTCCGGCGGATATAGGGCTCCGCCGCAGCGTGGAATGCCTCGGGGCTCATGGCCCGCAGGTACAGGGCGTTGAAGTGGGTCAGCTTCTCGATATCGAAGATAGCCGGGGACTTGGAGATGCCCGCGATGTCGAAGATCCACCGCCAGCTCCGCCAGGGAG
>JAIEIQ010000158.1 GCA_029065305.1 Oscillospiraceae bacterium | reverse complement strand
CCCGTGAGCTTTTTGATCTTCTCCAGCCGGTATACCAGAGTGTTCCGGTGGACAAAGAGCTTCCGGGCGGTTTCGGAGACGTTCAGGTTGTTCTCAAAGAACTTGTTGATGGTAAACAGCGTCTCCTGGTCCAGGGAGTCGATGGGGTTCTTTTTAAAGACCTCCATCAGGAACATCTCGCACAGGGTGGTGGGCAGCTGGTAGATCAGCCGCCCGATGCCCAGGTTCTCATAGTTGATGATATATTTCTCGGTGTCAAAGACCTTGCCCACCTCGATGGCGATCTGGGCCTCCTTGTAGCTCTTGGCCAGCTCCCGCAGGTGGAGGGCCACGGTGCCGATGCCGATGACCACCCGGTCCTCGCCGCCCACCCGCAGCGTCTCCTCCAGGGTCCCGGCCACCCGCTGGATCTCCTTCTCCACCCCCAGCTCCGGCAGCTGGTGGATAAGCACTACGTCGTTGTCCCCCACGCTGAGGACAAAGTCGTTCTGCCGGTCCGGGAACAGGCCCTGGACCACGTCCATCATGGCCGCGTCGGTGTTCTCCAGCTGGCGGATGAGAAACACGCCCCTGGGCACCTCCGGGGCCACGTGGAGCTCCTTGGCCCGGATGTAGATGTCGCTGAGCATGATGTTGTCCGAGATGATATTTTTAATGAAGGAGCCCCTGTCGTGCTTCTCCTCATAGTAGCTCTTCGCCCCGTTGAGGGAGACGGAGGCCATGGAGCACACCGCCCGGCTGATATCGTCGTCCCCCATAGTGAACACGGCGTAGTCAAACCGGGAGCCCCAGCCGCTCAGGGCCCGGAAGGTCTTTCCGTCCAGGGTCAGCAGTCCGCCGTCCGCCTGATTGATGGTTTCCACGTACTCCGGCCACTTCTTTCCGATCAGGCCCAGGTCGCTGCACGAGATGATCCCGCCCTCGGCGTCCACCACGCCGACTACCCGGTCCGTCGCGTCTTTAATTTGCAGTACGACGTTTTGAAAAATCCTTCCCGACATAGTTCCGTCCTCCATCGGCGTAGTTTCTGGGGCGCTGTTGTGCAATCTGCCAATTTCTTTTTTTATTATACCGGGTCATTCGCCATAATGCAAGATGTATTTTCTCTTTTCACCAAAAAATATTGCCTCTTTTTGTTGGATTTGTAAACAGGCGGGCCGGATCGCCGGTATGCACACCATTTATTTCCATCCGCCGATCCCCTCAATCTCCTCCTCCGTCAAACAGCGCCACCCGCCCGGCGGGAGGGCGCCGTCCAGGGACAGGGAGCCCATCCGCAGGCGCTTGAGGTAGATCACCCGGCTGCCCCTGGCAGCGGCCATGCGCTTTATCTGGTGGAATTTTCCCTCCCGCAGGGTGATGAGAACCTCCCCTCCGTCCCCCAGCAGCGCCAACTCCGCCGCCATGCACCGGTACCCGTCCTCCAGGACGATCCCCTGGGCAAAGGCCAGACGGTCCTCCTCCCCCAGGGGTGCGTCCAGACGGGCGTAGTAGACCTTATCCACGTGATTTTTCGGCGAGAGGAGGCGGTGGGCCAGGGCCCCGTCGTCGGTGAGCAGCAGCAGGCCCTCGGTATCCCGGTCCAGCCGCCCCACGGGGAAGAGCCCCCGCCGCCCCAGCTCCGGCGGCAGCAGGTCCAGCACCGTCCTCTGCCGGGGGTCCTCGGTGGCGGAGAGGACCCCGGCGGGCTTGTGGAGCATGATGTAGGTGTGACGGGCGTAGCCGATGTCCGCACCGTCCACCAGGACGGCGCTCTGCTCCGGGTCAACCTTGTCCTCAGCGCGGAGGGCCGGGATGCCGTCCACCAGCACCCGGCCCTCCTTCACCAGTATTTTCGCCTCCCGCCGGGACCACCGCCCGGTGGAGGCCAGGAGCTTATCCAACCGCTCCATGTTCATCACTCCTCATCCCAGGGGGCCTCGCCGCCGCTCTCGGGGGCGGAGCCCATCTGCCGCTCCTGCCACTGGGCGCGGGTAATGAGCACCTGCCGGGGCTTGGCCCCCTCGGAGGGACCCACGATCCCCTGCTTCTGCATCTGCTCCACCAGGCGCGCCGCCCGGTTGTAGCCCAGCTTCAGCCGGCGCTGGATCATGGAGGCGGAGGCGCCGCCGATCTCCAGCACCACCTCCACGGCGGCGGGGAACATCTCGTCGTCCTCCTCCTCCGGCGCGGGGACGCCCGACGGGGCGCCGCCCTTCCGCTCCTTCTCCTGGACAGACTCCTCGATCTTCCGCATAACCTCGTCGGAGTACTGGACCTCCCCGGTGGACTTGACATAGCTGACCACCCGCTCGATCTCCTCCGGGGTGATATAGCAGCCCTGAACCCGGATGGCCTTGGCGCCGATGGGGGCGTAGAGCATATCCCCCCGGCCCACCAGCTTTTCCGCCCCGGTGTCGTCGAGGATGATCCGGGAGTTCACCGAGTCCTTCACCGCGAAGGCGATGCGGCTGGGGATGTTGGCCTTCATCAGGCCGGTGATCACGTCAGAGGAGGGCCGCTGGGTGGCGATGACCAGGTGCATCCCGGCGGCGCGGCCCATCTGGGCCACCCGGCAGATGGATTCCTCCACCTCCTTGGCCGCTACGGTCATCAGATCCGCCAGCTCGTCGATGACCACCACCACCGACGCCATGTGGGGCACGTCCTCCCGGCGCTGGGCAATGGCGTTGTACTCCTCCAGCTTCTTGACCCCCAGCTCCGAGAAGGTCTTGTACCGCTTCATCATCTCGAACACCGCCCACTGGAGGGCCCCGGCGGCCTTCTTCGGGTCCGTCACCACCGGAATCAGCAGGTGGGGGATGCCGTTATAGGGGGCCAGCTCCACCATCTTCGGGTCCACCATGATAAAGCGCACATCCTCCGGGCTGGACTTGTAGAGGAGGCTGACAATCAGGGAGTTGGTACACACGGACTTGCCCGAACCGGTGGTGCCGGCGATGAGCACGTGGGGCAGCTTGGCGATATCCCCCACGATGTCCTTGTTGCCGATGTCCCGGCCGATGGCGAAGGCCACAGAGGATTTATGGCCCGAGAAGGCGGCGGACTCGATGACATCCCGGATGAGCACCGGACTCACCGTCTTGTTGGGCACCTCGATCCCCACCACGGAAATCTTGTCGAGAATGGGGGCGATGCGCACGCCGCTGGCCCCCAGGGCCAGGGCGATATCCCCGGCCAGATTGGTGACCTTGCTGAGCTTCACCCCCTGGGCCAGGGTAAATTCGTAGCGGGTGATAGCCGGACCCCGGATCACGTCCCCGGGGCTGGCGTCCACGCCGAAGCTCCGCAGGGTTTCCGACAGGCGCAGGCTGGTCATCCGCAGCTCCGCCCCGGCCTCGATGTAGTTGTCCTGGACGTTCCGCTCCAGCAGCGTCACCGGCGGAAAATCGTAGGCGCTCTCCAGCGCCATGCCGCTCTCAATCTCCGCCGCCACCTGCTCAGCGGCCTGCTCCAGATCCAGGCCCTTCTTCCTCCTGCCGTCCCCCACGGGGGCGGGGGGCGGGGGCTCCGGCACAGGCTCCGGCTC
>JAIEIQ010000157.1 GCA_029065305.1 Oscillospiraceae bacterium | reverse complement strand
GGTTAATATATATTATAATAAATACAGATATATCTTATAATATCCGCGCTCAATTTCTGCAAATACCCTTTTTGTGCAATTTAACCAAATCTATGCCATATTTAAGGGGCGGCACTCCTGTCCCCAAGGCACTGTGCTCGGATTTAGATGGAGTAAAAGGGTATTCATATAAAGTTTTGAAGGAGGCTAGAAGATGCCCAAACCTAGGATGAAGAATTATGATTTGAGCAACGTAGGCGGTCGAATCCGCAAGGCGCGTATCGACGCGTCCTTAACCATGAAGGAACTATCTGAAAAAATGGAAGTTTCCTTTGCTTATCTGGGCATGGTTGAGCGGGGCGAAAAAAATCCATCCGACAAAATATTAACCTGCGTTTCTGAAACAACAGGCGTCCCTCTTGATTGGCTGCAAAATGGGGACAGCGTTGACGAAAAAGGCTCAAAGCAAAATCAATCGCAGGCACCCCACATTGCGGACATTGATGCCGCTCTCTTTCTTAGCATCGTTATGTGCGAGAATCCGTCTATGTCGGTAGATATGATCGCTCCAATCCTAAATGTTGACCAAGATACCCTGAAAGGAATATTAAGTGGGGAAATCAAAATTGATCCTGCTTGGGAAACTGCGTTCACTCTATTGGCGGAACGGCTTAAAATTTCTGAAACGCTCAAAAAGCTCTGCAATGTTGAATTCTTTTTTGCTCATGTAGAGATTAAAAAGATTGAACGTGCGCTCCCTATACTCATTAAGGCCATCGCGATGTCCTTGTCCGAGAAATTCAATGATGAGTTCACTTGCCCTGACCTGGATCATGATCAAGAGTTCTGCTTTGACACGTGGTTAACTTGCAGACAATCAGGCTTTCCGGTCAAAGATTTTTCCTTTACGGAAAAGTCCGAATCCACCCAATGGGATGTCGCGCTTTACTTGGGATTAAGCAAAACCCAGTTAGGGAATCTGCTGTTCACGGCAATATCTTCTGCCCAAGTCAGATGCGATAGTACGCGGGATGTTTTAGTATTCATGGATGAAGAAAATTTCCGTGATGCTATTTCCTTTTCAAATAATCGCAAGAGCAATGACGAAACCTATTCGCCGAAAGTTGTAGCAATGTGCGTTGACCTTGATTCCAAAAGTGTAACCGACTGTGAAATGATATGACCGCAAAATTTTTTGTTATATAAAGGGCGCTTTTTGCTGGAATCCTTTGACCTTCTCTTTGAAGCAAAATGCGCCCGGCTCAAAACCGGGCGCAGTCTATAAAGGAAGATGAAGCTGTATTATAATGTAGCGAAGTATTGCACACGCGGTTTTACATGAAAAACGACCTTCCGCCGCACGTTATTTATAGATCTATTATAGATCGGTATATCTAACAATAGGCGGAGCAGCACCGTACTACGAGGAGGACATCGCTATGGAGAGCACCAACCGCATCTTTCCTTCGGAGGCCAGTACGGCCAGCGAGCCCATCGACCTGACCATGGATGCCTTCCGGCCCGTCGAGCCCCCTCTCCGGCCCCGTATGGACAGCGGGCCCGCCCCGAGGGAGAACCTTCTGCCCTACGCATGGCAGGACCCCCACAGCGCCGCCCGTGTAGCCATCACGACCCCAGGTGGCAGCTACGAATCCGACAGCATCCACATCGACGATGAAATAGGGGAAATCACCGTTGACGCGGACGGCGTCCGCATCCTGTTGGACGGGCGGAACGTGGTCGTGTACCTGGATATCGAGCACCCCACGGTTTATTGGGACGGTCTGTGTGATGTGACGTTCACCACAAAAACAGAAGCGCCCGGTCAAAAGACCGGACGCAGACAGTAAAGGAAGTATTACGTAGGAAAGAGGTGACACCATGGGAGCCGTCACAAGATTTGTCCAGAACCCCGGCAGTAACGCGATATGCTACTACCGCTACAGCTCCGACGCGCAGCGAGATGTGAGCATCGTCCAGCAAAAAGACGCAGCACACGAGTATGCCGAGCATCACGGCTACCACATCATCAAAGAATATGATGACCCCGCATACAGCGGCACCAGGGATGACCGGCCGGCATTTCAGCTGATGCTCTATGAGGTCGAGAAGCTGCGTCCGGCCTATTTGATCCTCTGGAAGACAGACCGGCTTTCCCGAGATCGGATTGACGCCGTCATGGCTAAGAAACGTCTGCGGGAGTGCGGGGTGAAAATCGTTTATGTTGCCGAATCCATCCCGGATGACGATGAAGCGACGCAGATTCTGATGGAATCCATCTATGAAGCCATGGCTGCGTCCTTCATCGTGTCGCACCGGAAAAATGTCGTGCGCGGCATGACCTATAACGCTGAGAACGCCTTTTATAATGGGGTAAAAATGCTGGGCTACGTGGGCGAGGTGGATCACAAATACGAGGTTGATCAAGCGACTGCCCCCACGGTGCGCCGTATTTTCAAGGAATACACCGAGGGCGTTCCCATGCAGAAAATCTGCGACAGCCTGAACAATGCGGGCCAGAAAACGGTCAGGGGAAACAGGTTTACGGTCAACTCCTTACGTAACATCCTGGTGAATCGGGCATATATCGGCGAGTATAAGTTCGGCAAAACCCTCATACCCGACGGGATGCCGCGCCTCATTGACGATGAGACTTTCCAGAAAGCCCAAGCGAAGCTGGAAGCCAACAAGAGGGGCGGCAAGGGCGCCATCAAGAAGCTGCACCCGGAAATCGAGATTGAGGATTATTGGCTGACGGGAAAAATCTGCTGCGGACTTTGCGGCGGGACCATGCAAGGCGTAAGCGGCACCAGCAGAAGCGGCAGCCTGTATTATTACTACTCCTGCATCAACTATCGAAAGCACACCTGTACGCTGAAATACCAGCGGAAGGAGCTCATGGAGAAAATTGTCCTCTATATCCTGGACGATTTGATCAATGATCCAGCCCTCCGTATTATGATTGCTGAAAAATGCTATGCGTACCACCAGGCCCAGAACGATGACAACGGGGCCTATGAAGCGTCCATTCGGGCACAACTGAAAGACGTTGAGGGCAAGCTGAACAACCTTGTCAAGGCGATTGAGGCCGGGATTTTCAATAGCACGACGGCGGAGCGGATGAATGTGCTGGAGAATCAGAAAAGTATGCTCAATGACGCTCTGCTGGCGGAGCAGAACCGGAAGAAGTGCGACTTGACGCTGAATACCATTGTAAAGTTTCTGAGCAGTCTTGTCGGGGACATCAACAACCCGGACACGCGCCGCAGGCTGTTGGAGTTCTTCATCGACAAGATATATGTCTATCCCGATAAGATGGTCTTGACGTTCTATTACACGGATGACCGGCGCGAGCTGCCCTTCGAGGAAACAGTACGGCTTATCGACAACCGGAAGAAAATCCTTGACATGATGAATAGTCCACGGCCCGAGAGTGTTGTCCCCTCCTGTGCGCTTGAGATGCCGCTTAACGACGACGATGGGGAGGAAAACCTTGATTTTTTTCCGTGAGGTGTTCGTATACCGTTGATTCCCGCCCACCAAAATCACAAGCGGCGAACTTTGAGGTTCTGATAACAAAGAACGTGTTCTCGCTTTCCTATCGCGCGGCGGTCTATGGCCGCTGAAAAAGAACCTGGGACGGTTACCGTCTCAGGCTTTTTTCATGCTGGGGCAACCGGAGCTCTCACCATGGCCCCGCCGGACGCAAAAGCCGCAATTTCCCTCGGAAACAGCTTTTAGTCCCGCCCTTCGATATCATTTTTGACAACCGGGAGGCTGGCATTTAACAGAAAAACATGATATACTGCTGCCAGCAGTCCAATCCAAGACAAGGTCAAAATGACAAGGAGGCGCGCGAATGAAACTGCAACCGAGAGACAGGAAACATCTGCTGCGGGCGGCTTTGGGGGAGGTCCGCTGTGACCTGCTGGTGAAAAACGCGAGGCTGGTGAACGTCCTCACCGGCGAAATCTACCCGGCCAATGTGTTCGTGGACTCCGGCATGATCGCCCATGTGGAGTACCGGAACCTGGAGGCGGACCTGGAGAAGGCGGAGGAGGTCATCGACGCCGGAGGGGCCTACCTGATTCCGGGCTTCATTGACGCCCACGTCCACATCGAGAGCTCCATGATGACGCCCCGGAATTTCGCGAAGGCCGTTCTCCCCAAGGGCACCACCACAGTCATCACCGACCCCCACGAGATTGCCAACGTCTGGGGCGTGGAGGGCGTCCGGTACATGCACGATGCCTCCCAGGACCTTCCCATGCGGCAGCTGCTGGACATCCCCAGCTGCGTCCCGGCGGTGCCGGGGATGGAAAACGCCGGGGCTGCCTTCCTGGCGCCGGAGATTCTGGAGCTGAGCGGCCTGGACCGGACGGCCGGTCTGGCGGAGGTTATGGATTTCCTGGGCGTGGCCCAGGGGGACCAGCGGATGCTGGACATCATCGCGGCTGCGGAGAGCCGGGGGCTCTATCTCCAGGGCCACGCCCCCGGACAGACTGGACGGGTCCTGTCCGCCTACCGCTGCGGCGGTCCCAGCACCTGCCACGAGTCCTCCAGCGGGGAGGAGGCCCTGGAGAAGCTCCGCTCCGGGATCTCCGTGGACGCCAGAGACTCCTCGATTCTCAAAAATGTGGAGAGCATCTGGAGCGGCGTCAAGGATGTCCGGTTCTTTGACCAGCTCTGCTTCTGCACGGACGACCGGGAGGCGGACGAAATTCTGGAGCACGGCCATGTCAACGACGTTGTCCGCAACGCCATCGCCTGCGGCATGGACCCGGTGGCCGCTATCAAGAGCGCCACCTTCAACGCCGCCAGAGAGGCCCATATTGACAACCTGGGGGCGGTGGCCCCCGGCTTCGCGGCGGACTTCCTGCTGGTGGACGACCTGCGGGAGCTGCGTCCCAGCCATGTCTTTTTCGCCGGAAAGCTGGCGGCGAAGGACGGGAAGCTGACGGCGGAGATTCCGGACAGGTCCTTCCCTCTGGAGAAGCGGAATTCCGTCTGTGTCCGGGAGCTGTCCGAGGAGGACTTCACGCTGCGGGTCTCTCTGCCGGACGGGAGGGCCGCTGTCAACCTGCTGGAGTACCCGGACCCGGTTGTGCCGGTGACGGTCCGGGGCAGGGCGGAGGCCGCGGTGCGGGGAGGACGAATTCTTCTGGAGGACCCGGACCTGCGATATGTGGCGGTGGTCAACCGCTATCCGGGGAGGGACACCATCGGCCTGGGCGTGGTGCGGGGCTTCGGCCTCCGGAGCGGGGCCCTGGCCTCCACAGTCTCCCACGACAGCCACAATCTCACCATCGTCTACGGCAGGCCGGAAAATGCGCTGTTGGCCGCTAGAGAGCTCATCCGGTGCGGCGGCGGCATGTGCGCGGTGGAGAATGGGGAGGTGCTCTATACCCTGGAGCTGCCGCTGGCGGGGCTCATGTCCCTTCTGCCGGCGGAGGAGCTGGCGGTTTGCAGCCAGAGGATGAAGGAGGCGGAGCGCCGCCTGGGCCTGACGGCGCTGGAGAACCCGCTGCTGCGGATTGTGACCCTGGCGCTGCCTGTGGTGCCGGATCTGAAGATGTCCGATCTGGGCATGGTGGACGTGCTGCGCAAGGAGCTGGTGCCCCTGCTGGCGGAGGAGGACGCCCGGCGGGAGAGGTGAGAGCCTGGGCTGACAGCGCTCCCATGATTTAGAAAAATTTGCGGGCGCATATCCTGCCCCTTTCCGCGCAAACTAGGCCGGAAGTGTTGGGAGGGATGCGCGATGAAAAATATGCGGATGCCGACGGCCTATACCATTCTCTTCTGCCTGCTGATTCTCACGGCGGCGGCCACCTGGGTGATCCCCGCCGGGCGCTACGAGCGCTCCGGGGAGGAGGAGGCCCCGGTGGCGGGGACCTACCACGCCGTGGAGCAGTCGCCCCAGGGGGCCGGGGATGTGGTGCTGGCCTCGTTCCAGGGGTTCTATGACGCGGTGGATGTGGCCCTCTTTATTCTGATGGTGGGCGGGTTTCTGGGCGTCGTGATGAGGACTGGGGCCATCGACGCCGGAGTGGGGAACGTGACGCGGCTGCTGGGCGGGAAGGAGATTCTGCTGATTCCGGTGCTGATGGTCATGTTCAGCCTGGGGGGCACCTCCTTCGGCATGTGGGAGGAGACCATGGCCTTCTACCCCCTGCTGATCCCCGTGTTTATTGCCGCCGGGTACGATGCCCTGGTGGGGATCGGCGTGGTGCTGCTGGGCAGCGGGGCCGGGGTGCTGGCCAGCACCGTCAACCCCTTCGCCACCGGGATTGCCTCCGGGTTTGCCGGGGTGTCCCTGGGGGATGGGATGATGATCCGGCTCGTGATGCTGGTGGTGTTTGACGCGCTGGCCATCTGGTATGTGATGGCCTACGCCGGGAGGATCCGGGCTCACCCGGAGAAGTCCCTGGTCGCCGGGCTGGGGGCAAAAGGGAGCGGCGGTAAGGGCGGGGA
>JAIEIQ010000156.1 GCA_029065305.1 Oscillospiraceae bacterium | reverse complement strand
GGGAGCTCGCGGATGGGGAAGCCGGCCACACTCCGGGCGTCGCGGTAGATGAGGATGCCGATGAGGAGGTAGGCCATGCTGGTCAGTCCGGAACAGTCAATGCCAAGAGGGGACTTGCCGCCCCAGCGGTAGTGCGTTCCGGCGTAGAGCATCGCGGTCTCCACAATGCGCCGGCGCAGCTCGTCCTCCGGCAGATCGGGGGGCGCGTCCCAATAATCCCCCAGATAACCGGCGCGGAGGTACCCCTCTCCACCGTCCGGAAGCGTTACGCGCTGCCAGCCCTCCTCCGGCTCCCCCACAGGGGATACCACCGCGCCGCGGGGCAGGGTGAGGCGCTGCCAGGACTGGACCTTGGGCTCCGCCATCACATCGCAGACGTTTTTATGGAGCACGACCCTCTTGGGCAGGCCGGCCCACCACTCCGCTTTTTCATCCAAAAAAACGAGGTCATCCACGCTGGCATAGCCCTCATAGCGGTAGTGTGTGCGCACCCTGCAGTAACCGGGGGTGGTTCGTTCCAGCACCTCCACCACCATGCCGAACAGCGCCTCATCGGCCCGTTCGCAGTCTTGGCGGGGCTGGCTCATCAGCGGACAGATTGGGGACTTGACAATTGCTTTCATAGCGGTCTCCTCTCCTTTACAGCTTAAAACGGGATAACAGTATCGAATTCGATGCCGGGGGATGAAGTATAAGCGGCAGCGCGGGCTGCTATGGCCGCCGATCTATAAAGTTCAAAAGGGAAAAGAGCTTGTGCCCTTTGAAGCCCGTCATTGTTTCGGCGTGCAGCATAGAGCTGAGAACGGACTCCTCCACAGCCTCCGCCGCCGCCCGGAAGATCGTATTGATACGATCATCATGGAGCATACGCAGCGGGACGGTGCTCTGCTGCGGATAGTGCGGCACCCGGTTGGCAGTCGTGAAGGCGATAGCGATCTCCCCGCTGTCATTGCCAATATAGGAGCCCGTTCTGCTCAATCCAACCACCGCGCGCTTGCACACCCGTTTCAGCTGACGCTCACTCAAGGGCACATCCGTAGCAAGGAGAATGATACAGGAGCCCTTATCCGTATCCGTGGGCCTCACGTCGGGGATGCGCCGGCCGATTGGATCCCCCGCTATCAGAAGGTCGTCCTTCCGCGCGTGATTCGTCAGCAGAAGCGCGCCCACAGTATAGTCCTTCCCCTCGATGGACACTACGCGGGAGGCGGACCCGATGCCGCCCTTCATCTGATGGCAGCTCATCCCGCGCCCGGCGCCTACAGCGCCCTCCTCAAACTCCGCGCCGCACCGGCGCAGCGCCTCCATCACATGTTCCTCCTGAACGCACAGGCCCCGGATATTGTTGATATATCCGTCGTTGCATTCGCAGACGATGGGATTGACGGTCCCGGTCGTCACGCCGATATCGCTGTTTTGTGTGAGCATATACCGCACCAGCGCGGTATACGCAGTGCCGGCGCTGAGGGTATTGGTCAGCACAACCGGCGTCTCGATAGTGCCCAACTCCTCTATCTGTATCAGTCCCATGCTTTTTCCGAAGCCGTTTATCACATGGGACGCCGCCAAAACCTTCTCCTGAAACAGATTGCCGCCGTGGGGGAGAACCGCCGTCACACCCGTCTGCGTCTCGCCGTCCTGAAGGGTGCAGTGGCCGACCATCACGCCGGGCACATCACTGATCAAATTGCGCGGTCCCGCCGGCATCTGTCCGATCCGGATATTCCACGCCGCCTCAAGGCCCATTTTATCACCCCATCCTATATAATCCAGGACAGCGCCTGCTTCACTTCAAAGTAGCTGTCCGTTTCAAACACGACCGTCGTATTGGATACGCGCTTGACGCCGGGGTAATAGGACACCTTCATGGCCTGCGCGTGATCCTTGTAGCATATTTCCAGCGTGAAATGCGCAGGCAGTTGAATGACCGCGCCGCTCAGATCCTGCCGGAGCGCCTTCTCCGTCTGCTCGCGAATCGCCTGATGCACCTCCGCGGGGGAATAGACCCGGGTGACTCCCCCGATCCCCTCCTTGACCGGAAGCGTGACCAGTTTGGGGTGCAGGCCGCTCTCCATCTCGCACAGCGCCTTATCCCCGCTCAAAAACACGCAGGGAACGCCCTCCAGGGCGCAGACGTAGCTGTGGAGCATGAACTCGCTGGCGTCCCGGCCATTGAGCTTGATGTACATCTGTCTGGTGCTGATCGTGTGGGACAGGGCGTTGCCGGAGGCCCCGGCGGGAGAGTGGTACCCGATGAACATGGCGGCGTCAAAGGTGCTGTCGATACCGTCCACCATCTGGTAGGGATGTCCGCTCCAGCCGCGCAGAAGCTTCACCCGGGGAGGAAGCCGGAGCGGATCAATATTGGTTGCGTTGTCATGGGCGTCGCGGACCACGATCTCCGTCGCGCCGGCGCGGAACGCGCCCTCACAGGCGGCCAGCACTTCGTCGGTCATCTCCTGCGTGTGGCGCTGATAGGCCGGGTTGGCGGGGTCGCAGTCGCCCCAGGTGGAGGTGGTGGCAAGCCCCTCCATATCCGCGCTGATAAATACTTTCATCGCAATGTTCCCCTTTATATTTGAAATAGGACGCTCCGCCCCGGGCGTCAATCCTCCAGATATTGGAGCTTCTCCACGCCCCTGATGCCCAGGCCGGGCTCGTCGGAGACGGTGATCAGCTGCTCCTCAAACACCGCGCCGCCGAGGACGGGATCCTCACTGCAAAGCACGGGGCCGTCCAGATCGATCTTGGTGATGATCTTCTTGGCGCAGGCCAGATGGACAGCGGCGTTGACAGAGATCTTGGCCTCCAGCATACAGCCGATCATGCACTCCACGCCGTAGACCTCGGCGGCGGAGGCGATCTTCAGGGCGTTGTACAGTCCGCCGCACTTCATCAGCTTGATATTCACCAGATCGGCCGCGCCCATCTGCATGATGGTCATGGCGTCCTCGGGGGAAAATACGCTCTCATCCGCCAGAACGGGGACATAGGAGCGCTCGGTGACGTACTTCATGCCCGCAAAGTCGTGGGCCTTGACGGGCTGCTCCACAAACTCAATGTCAAGTCCCTTCTCCTGCATCTGGTTGAGCAGACGAACCGCCTGCTTGGGCTCCCAGCCCTGGTTGGCATCGATGCGGATGCGCGTCTTATCCCCGATGGCGCTCCGCACGGCGGACAGACGGGCCACGTCCAGCGCGGGGTTTGCCCCAACCTTTATTTTCAGCGTGTCATACCCCCGGTTCACGGCGCTGACGGCATCCCTGGCCATCTCCTCCGGGGAGTTGACGCTGATGGTAATGTCCGTGACAAGCTGCTTTCTGGCTCCGCCCATCAGCTTATATACGGGAATCCGGTAGAGCTGGCCGTACAGGTCCCACAGCGCCATGTCCACAGCGGCCTTGGCGCTGGTGTTCTTTACAATACACCGCTGAACAGTCTGGAGCACATCCTCAAAATCGTCCACGTCAAGGCCCACGATGCTCCTGGCGATGTGGTCCCGGAT